>JARGNS010000205.1 GCA_029213105.1 Planctomycetota bacterium | reverse complement strand
CAGGCCGGTCTGGGCAGAGGATGGCTGGGAGCCCATCACCCTGGCCAAAACCACGGTCGCCCAGCGTGGTGACCTGCGCTCGCCGACCCTGCGGGGGCGCACCGGGGTCACGGTGAGGGGCCTCATCGCGCCGGATGTGGGGGGGCTTGCCATCGTGCTGGGGAAGCAGCGCGCGCTCCTGCTCGATCTCGATGGGGACGGCGTCCATGGCACGCCGGGGGACGGCTATGTCGCGCCAGGGAGCCGTACCGCCGGACCGTGGTGTGGCGAGGTCTGGCACGCCGGTGGCGGGCTGCGCATCCGCGGCACGAGCAAGACCGGCTTCGAGCAGGCGCCGCTGGTGATGCCGCGCCCCAAGGACAAGGACCACACCCGCGCCTGGTGCCTGCTGCAATGGCGCCGCCAGCAATGCGGCGTGCGGCCCGTGCAGTACGACCGTGAGCTCGAGGCGGCCATGATCAAGCACGCCGAGTACCTGGCGCGTCATCCGGGCGCACCCGCGCATGACGAACAACCGGGGACGCCCGGCTACAGCCCCGAAGGCGCGCGGGCCGGACAGAACTGCATCATCGGCCACGGCGACACGGGCGCCTTGTCGGCGCTGCAGATGCACCTCGCCACGCTCTACCACCGCACGCGACCGCTGCAGCCCGGGCTGACGCACACGGCGATCGTGTTCCACCGCGGGGTGTTCCTGCTCAACGTCTTCGAGCGTCGCGGGGGACCGCTGAAGGGCGCCCTGCTCGTATACCCGCCCCACGGCATGGAAGGCGTCGCGTTGCGCTTCCATCCCCACGGCGAGAACCCGATGCCCGTCGCGGGAGTCAAGAAGGGCAGTCACATGCTCGGCACGGCCGTGAACGTGTTCTCAGAGCCGCTGCGCCTTGCCCACACGCTTGCGGAGGAGCCGACGCTCGCGGTGTTCCGTCCGCGGAAGAAGGCACGACCCCTCGAGTCGCACTTCCACTTTCCCGGCAAGCCGCCGGCCGCGAAGGTCGGCGCCTCCAACCGTGGGTGCGTGGCGCGCATCCCGAAGAAGCCGCTCCGGGGGAAGACGCGCTACGTGGCCACGACGCGCATCCCGCTGCCGGACGGCACGGTCTTCGACTACGCCTGGTCGTTCACGACCGGCCGCAAGTAGCCGCGCTGGCTATGCGCCCACGACGGCATCGACCTCGACCTCGATGAGCATGTCCGGCTCGACGAGCGCACTCACCTCGACCATGGTCGTGCAGGGCGGGTGGTACTCGAACACTTCCCGGTGGGCTCGTCCGAAGTCCTCGAAGCTGTCGATGTCCGTGACGTACATGCGCGTACGGACGACGTTCTCCACCCCGGCGCCGAGGTCGGCCAGGGCGCGCTGGACGATCTCGAGGCAGCGCTTGGTCTGGGCGTACGGATCGCCCGGCGCGTGCGTGCTGCCGTCGTCGTTCACGGGAGCGGTGCCCGTGACGTAGATGTGGTTGCCCGCGCGCAACGCGCGGCAGTAGCCGACGGTCGCTTCCCACGGGGTGTTCGTGAACGTGCGCTGGAAGTCCATGGCAGGAGTCTAGGGCGAGGGCGGGCTACGGGAACAGCCAGCGGTGCAGGATGGCCCAGGAGTCGGCCAGCTGGGAGCGCAGGCACCACTCGCCGACCTGGTGGGCCTGGGCACCGGAGCCCGGTCCGAAGTTCATGGCGTCGATGCCGAGCTCCGACAAGCGGCCCACGTCCGTCCAGGCCTGCTTGGCCCGCGTCTCGACGGCGCCGCCGGCCGCGTCCTCGAGGGACGCGAGCAGCGGGTTGTCCGTCACCACGCGACCGGAAGGGCAGAGGTCGGTGATCTCGATGGTCACGGCGCCCGTTTCGATGGCCGCCGCGCCCATGCTGTCGTGCACCAGCGTAGTCAGCCAGGCCACGGCCTCGCTGCGGGAGCGGTCCGGGGCGAAACGGAAGTTCACGTTGATCGTGAAGCCACCGGGGATCACGTTGCGGGCGCCCTCGTACTCGACCATGGTTGCGGAGCACACCTCCCGGAAGAGGAGCCCGTCGTACTCGCAGTCACGCGGCTCCAGGGCGGCCAGGGCGCTCAAGAACGGCGCCGCCATGTGGATGGCGTTCTTGCCCTGCCACGGCCGGGCGGAGTGGGCGCGCTGCCCGTGGAAACGCACCTTGGCATGCATGGTGCCCAGGCAGCCGAGCTCGATGGCGTTGTCCGTCGGCTCCATCGCGATGGCGAGGTCGGTGCCGTCGAAGAGCGCCTGCGCCGCCTCGACGATCTCGGGCATGCCCGACTCATCAAAGGGCCCTTCCTCGCGGGCGTAGAGCACGCCGATGAGATCGTGGTCGGGTTCGTGGCCCACGGCGTGCTCGAGCAGTTGCAGGATCACGGCGTCGGCGGCCTTCATGTCGGTGGCGCCGAGGCCGTAGATGCGCTCGTCGTCCAGCCGCGGCGTGTTCTCGTCGCTGCGCGGCACGGTATCGAGATGGCCGAGCAGCATGACCCTGGGCACGCCCTCGCGCAGCGGACGGGGCACGAGGGCGAGGTTGTCACCCGCGCGCACCACCTCGTGCATGCCGCGCTCGCGCGCCCACGCCTCGACCCAGTCGGCCAGGGCGCGCTCGTTGCCGATCACGCTCTCGATGCGCAGCAGCTCCAGCGTCAGGGCTTCGAGGCTCGTGGCGTCGTCACTCAAAGCGCGAAGGTCCGCAGCGTGTCGTTGAGCGAGGTCTTCTTGTCGGTGCTCTCGCTGCGCTCGCCGATGATCAGGGCGCAGGGGAGGTCGTACTCGCCGGCGGGGAACTGCTTCTTGCGCGTGCCGGGGATCACGACGGCGCCCGCGGGCACCACGCTCTTGCTTCGCACGGGCTCCTCGCCGCGCACGTCGATGATCGCCGTGGATGCGGTGATGACGGTGTTGGCCCCGAGGACGGCGCCGCGGCCGATGTGCACGCCCTCGACCACGATGCAGCGTGAGCCGATGAAGCAGTCGTCCTCGATGATGACGGGGCGCGCGCCCGGCGGCTCGAGCACGCCGCCGATGCCGACGCCGCCCGAGAGGTGGACGCCGCGTCCGATCTGGGCGCACGAGCCGACGGTGGCCCAGGTGTCGACCATGGTGCCGGCGCCGACCCAGGCGCCGATGTTGACGAACGACGGCATCACGACGACGCCGCGCTCGCAGTAGGCGCCGTAGCGGACGACGCCGCCGGGCACGACGCGGACGCCGCCTTCCTCGAGCTGGCCCTTGATCGGCACCTTGTCGTAGAAGCGCAGCGGCCCGGCCTCGAGCTGTTCCATGGGCGCCACGGCGAAGTAGAGGCTCACGGCCTTCTGGATCCATGCGTGGACCGTCCAGGAGCCGTCGGCTTCCTGGCTGGCCACCCGCAGGCGGCCCTTGTCGAGGTCCTCGACGATGGAGAGCACCGCATCCGAGGCCGTGCTCTCGGCCAGGGCGTCACGGTGCTCGAACGCGTTTTCGATGATGGGTTCGCGGGGATCGCTCATGGGGGTCCTTATACGTTCGACCAGCGCTTGAGGGCTTGCTTGCACCCAGCGGGGGACGGCACGAGGGCCAGACGGAAGAAGCGCTCGTTGCCTTGGCCGAACATCGAGCCGGGGGAGATGACGATGCCTTGTTCGAGCAGCGCGGCCGCGTAGGCCTCGTCGGTGGTGCCGGCGGGAACGCCGACCCAGAGGTAGAAGGTGGAGGAGGTCGGGTAGACCTCCAGGCCCAGCGCGGCCAACCCCTTGGTCATGATGTCGCGCTTCACGCCGAAGATGCGACGGCGCTGCTCGACATGCTTCTCGTCGCCCCAGGCGGCGGCCGAGGCGTGCTGCACCCACACGGTCTGGGCCTGGCCCATGGCCGCCCGGGCCTTGCGGTAGTCCGCGATGAGGGCGGCATCGCCCGCGACCATGCCGGAGCGGTAGGCGGTCATGCCCGAGCGCTTCGAGAGGCTGTGGAACACGAGGCAGCCCTCGCGGCCGAACTCGAGCAGGCTGCGCGGCTTCTCGCCGAAGTAGATCTCGGTGTAGCACTCGTCGGAGCAGAGCACGAAGCCGTGCTCCTCCTGCGCCGCGACCCACGCGCGCCAGAGCTCGTCGGGCAGGTCCTGCCCCGTCGGGTTGTGCGGGTAGTTGAGCCAGACCATGCGCGCGCCGGCCAGCACCTCGGGATCGATGGCCGCCGGGTCCATGCGGTAGTCGTTCTCGGCCGTCATGGCGATCGCGTGCATGTCGGCTTCGGCGTAGAGCCCGCCGATCTCCATGACCGGGTAGCCGGGCTCGGGAAAGACGATGCCGCGCTTGTCCTCGGAGGGATCCACCAGCACCAGCGGCAGGTGGAACATGGCCTCCTTGCTTCCGCGGCTGGGCAGCACCTCGGTGGCGGGATCGAGCGCCACGCCGAAGCGCGCTTCGAACCAGGAGGCGAAGGCCTGACGCAGCTCGGGCTCGCCCGCAATGGTGGGGTACTGCGAGATGAGCGGGATCGCCTCGGCCAGCGCATCGCGAATCAGCTCCGCCGTCGGCTCGACCGGGTCGCCCGTGCCGAAGTCGAGCACCTCGATGCCGCGGGCCGCAACCGCAGCCTTGCGGCGGGCCAGCTCGACCATCGGGTAGGGGCGGAGGCGTCGGATGCGCTCGTTCATGAGCGCATCCTAGCGGCGGAGGCCCCATCTGCTGCGATCTCCGCGCTGTCGGACCCCGGCGGCACTGTAGTTGCCCCCCTGGATCTGCCCCCATGTGCGAATCGGTGCCCCCGGAGTGTCTGCCCGCGCCCGAGCGCGCCGTGCAGCGTCCGCTGGCGAGGCGCCGCGTGCTGATGGGACTGGGCGGCCTGCTGCTGGCCAGTTGCATGCCCACCAGCGTGGCGCAGCAGCGCCGGCAGGCTCGCGGCCCGGACGGCAGTGCCCCATGCCCGCCGCCTGCCAGGCCGCCCAGCCAGCCCGCTCCGCCACCGTACGTGGTCGTGCCGCGCGCGGGCTGGGGCGCGGAGAGCCTCAAGGACAACCACGATCCGATGGAGCGCATCACGCGCCTCACGGTGCATCACACCGCCGAGATCGCCGGCATGGGGGAGCGCACCGACGCGGACCTCATGAAGGGCATCCAGGACTTCCACCGCAACAAGCGCGGCTGGGCCGACATCGGCTACCACTTCGTCATCGGTCGGGACGGCAAGGTCTACGAGGGGCGCGGTCTCTCGATCCAGGGTGCCCACGCCGGCGGTGGCAACAACAAGGAGAACCTCGGCATCTCCGTCATCGGCGACTTCAGCACGGCCATGCCGACGAGCGCCGCGATCCGCACGCTCTCGCGCTTCCTGCGGGCTGCGCAGCAGCGCTACGGCATCGGCATGGACCAGGTCTACGGCCACCGCGAGTTCAAGGCCACGGCCTGTCCGGGCGACTCGCTCTTCAGCTGGGTCGAGCGCTACCGCGCGCGCGCCTAGCGCCCGTCCGGGAAGTACTCCTGCGGCCCCGGGCGATCCCTTCGCTGCGCCGAGTCCCGACGGCGGCATGGTTCCTCGACATGCAGGAGCACGCCTGCGGCCCCTGTCCTCGTCCTGATCTCGGCTCGCGTCGCTCTCCCCCGGATCGCGACGGAGCGCGTCTAGTCGTCTTCGCCCGCAGCCGGGACGTGCTCGCGGGCGGGTAGGCGCTCGAGCCACGCGTGCATGATGGGCTCGTCCGGTGCCCCCAGCAGGGGGACGCAGTCCGTCGGGTCCTCGCCCTCGTCGCGCGTGCCGAAGCGCAGCGCTACCGCGGGGGCGTTGTCGCCCCAGTAGCGCGGCGCCACGCGCTCCACGAGCGCGTGGGCCACCATGCCGAAGGGGCGGCGGGCGTTGATCTCGCCGAGCGGCATGAGCATGCGCGTCCCCGTGACGCTCTGGTACTCCCAGCCGTCGATGCCGAACGGGCCGGTGTAGCCGGCGCTGTCGAGGTGGTCGCGTACGAGGTCGCCGATGGTGTTGAGGTAGGCGGGGGCGTCGAGGTCGGGCCCGCCGGGGGTCACGACGATGCCGCGGAAGCGGCCGCGCTCATCGACCTCGAGCTCATGCATGCCCCGGCGCCAGGCGCCGGCACCGTCGGGCGCGAGCCAGAGGCCGAAGTCCAGCGTGCGGCGTACCCACGGCATCAGGATCAGGCGGCCGTGTTCCTTGCGCAGGTTCTCGATGGCGCCGCGCTGCGGGTCGTCCAGGCGCCGGCCGTTGCCGAGCACGCGGTTGCGGCCCGCCGAGCCGTGCGGCGCCTTCAGCACCCAGGCGCCGCCGGCCACGTCCGTGGCCAGGAACTCCTCCAGGGTGTGGATGACCTGGCTGCCCGGCAGGGCGACACCGAAGCGCTCCGCCAGGCGCAGGGCGAAGGCGCGGTCGTTGACCTTGGCCGCCGCCTCGATGGCCTTGCGGCTGGCCGGTACGGGCGGCGCTTCGGCCCAGGCGACGACGCCCACACCCTTGGGCACCTTGGCGTCCGGGCCGTGTACGAGCTCGACCTCCGGCAGGCCAGCCACCGCGCGCAGGCAGGCGGGGTCGACCGGCGCCGGCGTCCACAGCAGGTCGTCCTGCTCGCCGTACACGCGCAGCAGCGTCGCGAAGGCCGAGACGCGGTGCAGCACGTCGAGGGGGAGGTTGCGCGGCCAGCGGCCCTTGTCCGGCGCGCGCAGGCGGGCCCAGTCCACTTCGCAGTCCAGGTTGCCGACGATCCACTGGCGACTCATCGTGCGGCGCCTCCGGGGCGGGTCGGATCCGTGGCGGCGAGCTTGTCG
>JARGNS010000204.1 GCA_029213105.1 Planctomycetota bacterium | reverse complement strand
AGGAACGGCCAGCGACCTCCGCACGGCCGCCCCGGCTCCAGCCGCGAAGCGCTCCGTGGCCGCTGACACCTCAGGGGAGCGCAGGTCGCCCAGCGCGCGCTACTGCCCGGTCTGTGGTGTTGAGCGCGCTGCGTGGCACTCGACCTGCCGATCCTGCGGGGATGGTCGCCCTCGTGATCATTGTCCCCAGGGTGCGGGAGCGGCCAGCGACCCGCCGCCGTCCCGAGGGCGGCGCGAGGTCCACATTCGCCGGTTCTGCCCGGCGTGCGGTGTGGATCGGCCCTCGTGGCACGAGCGCTGCCGGTCTTGTGGCGACAGTCGGCCGCGCACGCAGTGCCCCGAGGGCAAGCCGCGTCAGTCCTGAGCTACCCCCGGGACCTAGCGTCGCTTGCGCATCTCCTCCAGCAGCAGCGGGCGTAGCAGCTCGCGGGCGCGTAGCAGGCGCATCTTCACGGTGGTCTGGTTGACCTGCAGCAGCAGCGACACCTCCGAGGAGGTCAGCCGCCGCATGTAGTGCAGGCGCACCACCGCGATGTAGATCTTGGGCAGCCGCGCGATCGCCTTGTGCACCGCGTCATGCCACGGGGTGGCCGGCTCGACCCGCCGGGCCCGGCGCAGCGGGTCGAAGCCGCGGTCCGGCACCTCGTGGCCGCGATCCGCGGCGTAGTCGATCGATAGCGTCACGCGGCCCTTGGGCCGGTGCTTGCGCAGCCAGTTGATCGACTTGAAGCGGGCCACGCGGTAGAGCCACGGCCGCAGATGCTCTGCATCCCGGATCTGGTCGATCTTCTGCCAGGCCGTCAGGAAGGTCTCCTGCACGATGTCCTGCGCCGTTGCCGCGTCGCCCTTGCAGTAGCTCGTGGCGAAGTTCATCAGCGGCCCGCGCCAGCGCGCGCAGAGCTGGCGGAAGTCGCCTTCGCTGCCTGCCCGGGCACCGGCCAGCAGCCGCTCCGCCGCGGCGCGATCGCGGCCGCGGTCCTCGCGTACGCAGCTCGCTCCCTGGAATCGACGCGTCGGGGTGTAACGGACCGTCGGCTTCTCCCTCGTTCTCCTCGTCATCGTGGGCACCACTTCTCCTCCTCGTGGGCCCGGCTCGCTCGACGGAGGCACTTGCAAGCGCAGTGCCGCGGTAGAACAGGCGCCATGGAAGCGACGTTCCTCGGCTGCGGCGACGCGTTCGCCATCCCCCGTCCCGGGTGTCCCTGCCCGCAGTGCGCCGAGGCACGGCTCGATCCACGTCAGGCCCGGACGCGCTCCGGCATGCTGCTGCGCACGGCCGAGGCGTGCGTGCTGCTCGACTGCTCGCCGGACGTGGCGCGTCAGCTCGAGCGCCAGGGCCTCGGCGCCGACGCGGTCACGTGCGTTGTGATCAGTCACCGGCACAACGATCACTGCTACGGCCTCTACGACCTCGCCCGGCTGCGTGATCCGGCCGCCGGGCCCCTGCGGGTGCATGCCAATGCGCACACCCAGGGCACGCTGCGGGCGGCGTTTCCCTCGCTCTTCAAGCCGGAGCGGCCCTTGGTGGTTCTCGAGGCGTGGGGGACCGGCGTGCGGCTGGCGTTCGACGGCCTGGCCCTCGAGGGCTTCGAGACGCATCACTACCCGGACATCGACACGACGGCCTTTCTGCTCGAGGTCTCGCGCGCGGGTGCCCTGACGCGCATCGCGTATGCCACCGACATGGGGGACGCGATGCCCTCACCGCGGGCGCGGCTCGAGGGTGTGGACCTCTTCCTCGGGGATGGGACCTACCTCGGCGCAGGCGGCCATGGGCATCCCGGCACGGCACGTGTGGTGGAGGTGGCCGCGAGCCTCGGCGCGCGGCGGGTTGCCATCACCCACGTCGGCCACTGGGGCGTGCGCGCCGCGGAAGCCGCCGCGGCGCTCGGGGGGGATGTCGCGATCTGTCGCGATGGGGACGACGTCTTCTCCTTTCTCGCCTAGCGCACGGCGACAGCGGCCGGGGTCACACGAGGACACCCCCCGCTTCGCGGGGGCGGGGTGCACGCTTTGTGCACGACCTGCAAGGACCGAAAATCAGGCCTCTCGGCGCCACCGCTGGCACCTGGATGGCGGTCTGGCGAGACTTCGGCACCGCCATTGCCATGAAGGCACGCGACCCGGTCCGGGCGCGAGCGTTCGGCCACGCCAGGAGCTCTCATGCGAACTCTCCCTCCCCTCCACCGTCTCTCCCTCGCACTCCTCGTCCTCGCGATGTCGGCCTGTTTCATGCCGACGGCGTCTGCCGATGAGGCGATGCCGTCGGTCGTGGGCCAGAGCGAAGCGGATGCACTCCGCCAGCTCGAAGCCCTCGGGCTCGACGTTCGCGTCGTGACGGTGGCCGAGGCTTCGCCCGGCCGGGTCGCTTCCCAGGAACCCACCGCGGGCGCGCGCGTAGAGTCCGGCGACGAAGCCACGCTGCGCGTCGGCGTGCTCGTGCGCATCCTGACGCGCGTGCCGCGTGTGGCCGGTCTCACGGAGCGTCGCGCGGTCGAGGGGCTCTCGGAGGCCTACGACCTCGACGTGCGCTACGTCGAGGGCCCGCGCCACCTGCAGGGCCGCGTGCAGAGCCAGGAGCCGCGCGCCGGCTCCGAGCTGCTCTTCCGCGGCGTGCTGCGCCTGGACATCGTGCGCAACCGCATCGCGGTGCCGACCCTCGTCGGCATGAGCGAGGGCGACGCCGCCCAGGCACTCGAGGCCGCAGGCCTCGGCGTGCACATCCGCTACGTCGAGACGCGCTCCGGGCGCCGGGGCACAGTCCTCGGGCAGAGCCCGCGTCCCGGCGCGCGGCTTGAGGTCGGCGACGTCGTCGAGCTGCAGGTGGCCGGCAAGCGCGGCCGTCCCGGCGCGCGCCACGTGCGCGTGCCCGACGTCACCGGCCTGAACATGTACGAGGCCGAAGAAGAACTCCTCAACCGCGGCCTCACGCCGCACGTGCACATCGTCAAGCCGCGCTCGAGCGTGCTGCCCTGGACCGTCGTCGGGCAGGAAGTGCCCGCCGGCAAGCGCGTCAAGCAAGGTGCGCACGTGGGCCTCGACGTCGCGGCCCCGGGCAACTCCGGCGAGCGCGTGCGCATTCCCGCCCTGCACGGCCAGCACATCGACGAGGTGCGCGGCCTCCTGACCCACATGGGCCTGCGCGTCGAGCTGGGCCGCGCGCCCAGCACCCACCCGCCCGGGACGATCCTGCGCCAGAGCCCCCGCGCCGGGACCTTCCTGCCGGCCGGCGGACTCCTGCGGCTGGCCGGGGCCACGCAGCCGCGCTTTGGCTGGACGGCACCCGTCGTCGCCGTGCCGAACCTCAAGGGACTCTCCCCGGCGCGTGCCCGGCTCACGCTGCTCGAGGCCGGCTTCGTTCCCGTGCTGCGACGTGATCTCGGCCCCGATCGTCCGCTGGACCAGGTGTTCCGCCAGCGGCCCAAGGCCGGCTCGCGCCAGCAGCAGGGCTCGGAGGTCGCCTACATGGTGCCCTTCAAGGCCAGCGTGCCCGAGATCCGCAAGCTGACCCGCGAGCAGGCGCTCGTGACCTTGCAGCGCGCCGGGCTCCAGGGCCTGGCTCGCCAGAGCGGGCCGATGATTCCCGGAGGCGTGAGTCAGGTCTACCGCCAGGGCGCCGAGCCCGGCCGCGTCATCGCGCGTGGGTCGCTGATCGAGTTCCGCTTCCGGTTGGTTCCCGCACGGAATCCGCTGCGCGTCGTGCCGAACATCGTGGGCATGACCCGCGACAACGCCGCGGCGAAGCTGCGCTCCGTCGGGTTCGAGCCCGTGCTCGTGGCCGCCTCCGCCGGAACCGGCACCACGAAGGTGGTGGGGCAGACGCCGATCGCCGGAGCGCGCGTGCCCGTGGGCCAGCGCATCACTGCGACCTACCGCTTCATCAACCAGTCGTTGCCGCCGTACGTGACCGTGCCGCGCGTGATCGGGCTCTCCCAGGAGGAGGCTCGTCGCCGGCTGGAGTCGCTCGGCTTCGCCGTACGGGGTACGCGCGCCGGTCCGGTGACCCTCGGTGCGACCCGGGTGATCGCCCAGAACCCCATCGGCGGCACCAACCGCCCGCGCGGCTCGACGATCACGATCACCTACCGCATGACCCCGCCCAGCGGTCAGGTCGTGCTGGTGCCCGACCTGATCGGCAAGCGCTTCGACCAGGCGTTCGACGCCCTGCGGCGCGCCGGCCTCGCCGCGAAGTTCTCCGGCATCGGCTCGCGGGTCATCCGTCAGTCCCCCGCACCGGGCTCGGCCGTGGCGCCGGGGAGCAAGGTCAGCGTCTCGCTGAAGTAGTCGCAGGCTGCGCCCGCGTTGTTAGCGGGCTTCCAAGAACAGCCGCGGGAGTTAGCGGGACGACGCGCCTAGACTTCCGGACGTGGAGTTTCCCTTCTACCTCCCCTTGGGCGACTGGCGCGTCCACCCGCATCCCGTCTTCGAGGGGCTGGCGTACCTGCTGGGCTTTCGCGTCTACCTCATGCTGCGCAAGCGGCGGGGCGACGTCGTCAGCAAGCGCAATCGCTGGTTCGTCATCATCGCGGCCATCTGCGGCTCGGCCTTCGGCAGCCGGCTGCTGTTCTGGCTGATCGATCCGCGCGTGACCCTCGAGCACTGGAACAACCCCGGCTTCATCATGGGGGGCAAGACGATCGTGGGGGCCATCATCGGCGGGCTGATCGCCGTCGAGCTCACCAAGAAGGCCGTCGGCATCCGCGCCCGGACCGGGGACCTCTTCGCCCTGCCGCTCTGCATCGGCATCGCCATCGGGCGCATCGGCTGCTTCCTCACCGGGCTCGAGGACGACACGTACGGCGTCGCGACCTCGCTGCCTTGGGGGATCGACTTCGGCGACGGCATCGCCCGGCACCCGACGCAGCTCTACGAGATCCTCGTCGTGATCGGGATCGCCACCTGGGTGGTCTTGCGCGGACGCGCACCGCATCGGCGCGGGGACCTGTTCCTGGGGTTCCTCTGGGGCTACCTCTTCTGGCGCCTGCTGGTGGAGTTCATCAAGCCCGACCATGCCTGGCTGGGGCTTACGTCGATCCAGTGGGCGTGCCTGCTGACCTGCCTCGTGTACGCGCGCGACGTGCCGCGCATCTTCGGCCGCCGCGGGCCCGTGCTCGCGCCGGTATCGTCGGGAGGAGAGTGACCATGGACCGTCGCCAGCGACCGTACCTCTTCTACGACACGGCCACGTCCATCTGCGGGACGTGCCTGCGGCGCGCGGATGCCAAGATCGTGTTCCAGGACGAGTGCGTCTGGATGCTCAAGCGCTGCCCCGAGCACGGCAAGGAGCGCGTACTCATCGCCGACGACATCGAGTACTGGCGCAAGTCGCGCGAGGTGTGGATCAAGCCCAGCGAGATGCCGGCCCACTTCGGCACGCCGGTGAAGTACGGCTGCCCGTACGACTGCGGCCTCTGCGCGGACCACGAGCAGCACTCCTGCCTCACGCTGGTCGAGATCACCGATCGCTGCAACCTCTCTTGCCCCATCTGCTACGCGGAGAGCGGGCCGAACGCCGGCTCGCACCGCAGCCTCGCGCAGGTGGAGTCCATGCTGGACGCGGTCGTGCATGCCGAGGGCGAGCCCGACGTGGTGCAGATCAGCGGCGGCGAGCCCACGCTGCATCCGCAGTTCTTCGAGATCCTCGACGCGGCGCGGGCCCGGCCGATCAAGCACCTGATGCTGAACACCAACGGCGTGAAGATCGCCAACGATGCCGGCTTCGCGGAGCGCCTGGCCAGCTACGCACCGGGGTTCGAGATCTACCTGCAGTTCGACTCCCTCGATGCCGGACCCCAGGTCGACCTGCGGGGCGCGGATCTGACGGACGTGCGCACCCGCGCGCTCGAGAAGCTCAACGCGCTGAACCTCTCCACGACCCTCGTGGTCACGGTGAAGAAGGGCCTCAACGAC
This sequence comes from Planctomycetota bacterium, assembly GCA_029213105.1. GTDB lineage: Bacteria > Planctomycetota > PLA2 > PLA2 > JAEUHO01 > JAHEIK01. The sequence goes on along the minus strand of JARGNS010000204.1, from coordinate 869 downwards.
GACCAGCTCGGCGCCATCGTGGAGTACGCACTCCAGCAGCCCTGCGTGCGCGGCGTGACGTTCCAGCCCATCCAGGAAGCCGGACGCGTGGAGGACTTCGACGAAGGTCGCCATCGCATCACGCTGACGGAGGTTCGACGCGGCATCCTCGAGCAGACCGAGACCTTCCGGCCCGAGGACATCATCCCGGTGCCGTGCCATCCGGACAGCCTCGCCATGGCCTACGCCATCAAGACGGAGCACGGGGCGCTGCCCTTGACCGGTCTGATCGATCCGCAGGTGCTGATCGACGGGCCCGGCAACACGATCGTGTACGAGCACGACGAGGCCGTGAAGGGGGCCATGCTCGACCTCTTCGCCACCAACCACTCCCCGGCCAGCGGCGCGTCGGCGCTGAAGGAGCTGCTCTGCTGCCTGCCGACCGCGCAGGTACCCGAGGGCGTGGGCTACGACAGCGTGTTCCGCATCATCATCATGCAGTTCATCGACGCGGCGATCTTCGACGTGCGCTCGGTCAAGAAGACCTGCGTGCACATCGTGCATCCGGACGGGCGCATGATTCCGTTCGATACGTACAACCTGTTCTATCGCGGCGACCTCGAGGAACGCGTGCTCGCCCCCCTGCGCGCGGAGATCCCCACCTTCGAGACGGCACGGCGCGATGACTGAGTTCGAGTGGACCCGCTGTCCGGAGTGCGGCGCGGATTTTGGGGCGGGTGCGGCGTGCGCGGTCTGTGGGACCCCACGCCAGGCGAACGTGCCTTCCGACGGCGCGGCACGCAGGGTCGCGCCGGACATCCGGCGCAGCGTCGGCGGGCGTCCGCCACGGCGGGACGGCGCGGGCAACCCCACGCAGGGACGCATCGGCG
>JARGNS010000203.1:4157-6787 GCA_029213105.1 Planctomycetota bacterium | reverse complement strand
GTCGGCCGCGGCGACGCGGAGCAGCAGCAGCCCCCAAGCGTGAGGGCGAAGAACAAGACGGCCGCGATGGGGCGCAAGTGGTCACGCATCGTGGGGCTCCCTTGGCGTTGGCGGCTCAGCGTCGCAGGGCTGCCTGGATCGCCTGCTCCGTCGCGGCGGTGCTCAGGACGGGAATGCCCTCCCACACGACCCGATAGCCATCCCGCTGCGTGACGATGTAGGCCGTGGGATAGGCGCGCACCGAGCACGCGCTGGCCCAGCGGCCGCCGACGTCGTAGTACCAGGCATAGGGCGCCGCCGCGGCCAGACGCTGCGCGTTGGCCATGGAGTCACGCCGGGCGTCGTCGACATAGACGATCTGCAGGCCCTGGGAACCGTACTGTTGCTGCCACCTGACCAGGTGAGGCTGCATGGCCTTGCAGGCGGGTCAGCCCGGGAAGGCGAACTGGTAGTAGATGACCTTCGGGGTGCCGCCGGCTGTCGGCCGCAGCCACTGCCCGCCGCCACCGCCGGGGAGCTGTGCGCCCAGGAAGCTGCGCACGCGCGGATCGCTGGCCGAGCGCACGTTGGCGCTGGAGGCGCCTTGCGGCGACGGCGTGCCGGCAGAGCACGCGCCCAGAGCGAGGACGAGTGCCAGCAGGGAGAGACGAGACCGACGCATGGTGGACTCCGGGGTCAGGGCGCCGCGTGGATCAAGACACGGCGCGCGAGAAGAGGCCCACGATCCACTGACGCAGGCCGAGGAGCAAGCGGAAGAGCGTCGGCACGAGGAAGAGCGTAAAGACCGTGGAAAGAACCAGGCCACCGACGAGCACCGCACCGAGCCCGCGATAGAGCTCCGAACCCGCGCCGGGACGCATCACCATGGGCAGCAGGCCCAGCACGGTGGTCATCATGGTCATGAAGATCGGCCGCAGGCGCGACTCCACCGCACGCAGGACGGCCTGCCCCGGCTCATCGCCTTCTTCGCGGATGTGCACGAGGGCCTGGTGCACGATCAGGATCGCGTTGTTCACGACCGTGCCCACCAGGATCACGAAGCCGATCATCGTCAGGACGTCGAGGGGCTGCAGGATCCAACGGTTCAAGAGCCACAGGCCCGCGATGCCGCCGGCCGCACCCAGGGGCACGGAGACGATCACGACGAGCGGGTAGATCCACGACTCGAACAGCGCGGCCATCAGCAGGTAGGTGATCAGGATGGCGAGCAGCAGGTTGATCGAGAGCGCCGACCACGCGGCGTCGAGCTTGTCGGCGGTGCCCGCCAGGCCGATCCGGTACTCCCCGCCGATGGCACCCTCCGCTTCCAGGGGCTCGATCACCCCGGCGCGCACGCGGTCCAGCGCATCCTCGAGCGCCACGGCCTCATCGGGCCGCACCTGGATGGTGATGGCGCGCTCGCGCTCGCGTCGGTTGATCTGCTCCGGGCCACTCGCGAGGCGGACCTCGGCGACGGCACGCAGCGGCACGAGGGCGCCCGACGGCGTGGCGATCGGCAGCTCCTCGACATCCTGCAGCCGCGAGGCGCCGCCGTTGCGCCCGACGATGGTGAGATCGATCTTCTCGCCCCGCAGGAAGTAGTCGCCCGCGTACGCGCCATCCACCAGGCTGTCGACGGTGTAGCCGAGCTCATCGGCCGAGATCTGCAACTCGGAAGCACGCGTCCAGCGCGGCAGGACATGGACCTCGGGGTTCGAGAGGTCCAGGCTCGGCAGCGGACGGGCCTGCGCCGTCGGCAGCACGCCCGGAGCCTTCACCATGCCGATCACGCGCCCCCCCAGACCCACGAGTCTCTCGAGGTCTGGTCCCGTGATCTCGACGTCGATCGTGCGACCGCCGGTGAGGCCGCGCTCGAAGAGGCTCGACTGGTTCGCGAAGACATACGTACCGGGGAGTTGTTGCGAGATCCGCCGGATCAAGGGCACGAGCTTGCCCGCCGCAAGCGGATCGTGCGCCCGCATGCCGAGGAACACCTGCCGGCCGCGCGCCACGAAGAAGAAGTGCTTGATCGGCGTCCCGCCCAGGGCACGCGCCTCCTCGCTGCCGGGTTCCACCTCCCAATAGGGCGCCAGCTCGTCCTCGAAGATCTGTCCCAGGGCCACCAGCTCGTCGAGGTTGTAGCCAGGCGGCGGGAGGACCACGCCGAACGCCAGGTTGCGGTTGCCCTGGGGGAGGTACTCGACCTTGGGTGCGAGCCCGAGGGTCAGCGCCCCAGCACCGACAATGAGCACGAGGACGAGGGCGATCTGGCGAAGCACACCCCGCTGCAGCCAGCGATGCGAACCCACCACCAGGCCGGAGAACGCTCGTCCGATCAGATCGAAGGGCTTGAAGACCACGCCGAGGAAGCTGCCCCCCGCCCCGGGCTCCTTGCGCTCCTTGCGAAGGATGCGCGCGGAGAGCACGGGGATCAACGTCACTGACAAGATCAGCGAGAGCCCGACACTGCAGCTGATCGCCAAGGCGATGTCCCGAAACAGCTGCCCGGCCTGCTCCTCGACGAAGAGGATCGGCAGGAACACGGCCAGGGTCGTGAGGGTGGACGCCACGACGGCACCCCAGACTTCCTTCGTGCCGGCGACCGCGGCCTCGAAACGACGCGCGCCACGTTGGTAGTGCTTGAAGATGTT
>JARGNS010000203.1:1390-4147 GCA_029213105.1 Planctomycetota bacterium | reverse complement strand
GAGCACGACGACCGCGTTGTCGACGAGCATGCCCACGGCAAACGCGAGCCCCGCCAGGCTGACGACATTGAGCGAACGCCCCATGATGTTCAGGAGCAGGAAGGTGCCGATCAGGCTGGTGGGGATGGTCAGGGCGACGACCACGGTGCTGCGCCCACTGCGCAAGAACAGCAGAAGGACGAGCAGGGTCAGGATCCCCGCGAGACTGATGTTGGACTTCAGCAGGCCGACGGCGGAGTGAATGTACTCGGTCTCGTCGTAGACCTGGTCGAGCTGGAGGCCGCGACGTTTCAGCTCGCCCTCGTTGAGCTGCGCGCGCACGGCGTAGAGGCCGTCCATCACGCTGAGCACGTTCGCGCCGCGATCGCGCACGACATTGATGGCGAGCACCGTCGTGCCCATGTTGCGCACGACACCGTCAGGCTTCTTGTAGCCGAGGCGGACCTCCGCGACGTCGCGCACGTAGATGCGCGTTCCACCGCGCTCGGCCACGATGGTGGAGCTGACCTCGCCCTCGTTGCGGTACTGGCCCAGGGTGCGAATGACGTAGCGTCGCTTGCCCTCCCAGAAGTCGCCGCCCGACGTATCGCGATTGCGCAACCGCAGCGCCCGGCGCACGTCCAGGATCGTCACGCCGCGCGAAGCGAGCCGCTGGGGGTCGACGATGACCTGCAGTTCCTCTTCGCGGCCGCCGAGGACGTTCGAGTTGGACACACCCTTCACTCGTTCGAAGCGCGCCTCGACCGTGTCTTCCGCGAAGCGCCGCAGCTTGGTGAGATCGACGTCGGGCGGAAGCAGGGCCTCGGCCTCAGGGTGCTTGGCCGCCAGGTGCTTCAGCCGCTGGTGGAGCTGCCCCGTGGTGGAGGCACGTCGTACCGCAGCGAGCTCGCCGTCCAGCGCGGGGTGCTTCTTCGCGAAGGCCTCGATCTCCTCGGCGCCGGGCAACCGCGGACGCAAGATGAACCAGGCGATCGGCTGATCGCTCGAGTTCGACGTGCTAAGCACGGGCTCGTCCGCCTCCTCGGGGTACTCGCGGACCTGCTGCAGCCGGGTGTTCACGCGCAAGAGCGCGGCCGACATGTCTTCGCCGACGCCGAACTCGAGCGTGATCTGCCCGCGGGAGTCGAAGCACTCGGCCGACATCTTCACGACGCCCTCGACGCCCTTGAGCTGCTCTTCCTGCTCCTGGACGATCTCCCGCTCGACCTCCTGGGGGCTCGCGCCCGGCCAGCGGGTCTCGACCGTGATCGTCGGCGTCTCCACCTCCGGCACGAGCTGCATGGGCATGCGCATCAGGGCGATGCCGCCGAAGAGGACCAGCAGGATCACCCCGACGGCAACCTTGACCGGGTTGCGGACGAACCACTCGACGAGACTCATCGGGCGGGTACCGGGCGAACTGCGGCACCGGGGCGCAGCCGCTCATTGCCGCGGATCACGACCTGCGCACCCACGGCGAGTTCGCCCTCGACCTCGATGCCGTCATCGAGGGCCACGCCGAGCTGCACGGGGACGGGCTTGACGGTCTTGCTCTCGGCATCGAACACGTACACCATCGGTGACCGCCCGCCCAGGACGATCGCGTCCTTGGGCACGAGCTTGGACTTGCGCGTCTCGCCGACGGGCAGGGTGACCCGGGCAAACATGCCAGGCTTGATGCGGGCGCGGTTCCCCGTGACCGTGTTCTTGATGCGTACCTTGACCGGGGCCGTGCGCGAGCGTGCATCCGCGACGGGAACGATCCGGTGGATCGTCCCCTGCACGTGCTTCTCGGGCAGGGCGTCGATGGTCACGTGGACAGGCATGCCCCGGCGCAGGTGAAGCAGGTCGCTCTCGAGCATGGGTACGACCACGTCCACGTGGCCCAGCGCCACGACCTCGACGACGGGATCGCCCTGAATTAGCCAAGCCCCGGCCTCTGCGACCTTGCGCACGACGAACCCCGCGTAGGGCGCCTTGACGGTATGGCGTTCCTTCTCGTCCTGCAGTCGCGCGACCTCCGCCGCCTGCACGGCCACGCGCGCGTCGGCCTGGGCAATCTTCTCGACCCGCGGCCCGGCACGCAGCAGCGCCACGAGGGCGTCGAGGGCTTGGGAGCGAGCGCGAGCGGCCGCGACGGCGCGCAGGGCCTCGCGCAGTTCCTCCTCGCTGATCAACTCGTCCTTGCGTAGCTTGCGGACAGCCTCGAGATTCCACTGCGCCGTCTCGATCTCGGCGCGTGCCTCGGCCACCCGGGCCACGGCCTGGGCCATCTCCTCGCGGCGGGTTCCGTTCTTCAACTCGAGCAGGGCCTGCTCGAGCATCGTGAGCTCGGCCTGCGCAGCCCGGATGCGGATCTCGAGGGTCGTGGTCCGCAGGCGCGCCAGGACGGCCCCCTGCTCGACCGCGTCGCCCTCCTCCACGAGCAACTCCTCGATGTAGCCGGCCGCCTGGACATCGACCGGCCCACGGCGCTCCGGCTCGATCGACCCCACGAAGGAGCGTCCCCGGCGCACGTCCTTCTCGATCACCGGCGCGAGCACGACCGGGGAGGCGGGGCGGTCCTCCGCGTGCAGCGGGGACGCCGAGGCCAGGAGGAACAGGACAAGGCATGTGCCGATTCGAAGCATCAGGGCTCCCCGCGGGACGAAGGGCGGCATCGTACTGCTCCCCAGGGCTCGGAACGGGGGGAACCCGGGTCCCTATCGAAGACCGGCCTCGGCGTCGTAGGCTGGCGGGAAGCCGCCCCCGAAGCATGGCGTCCAAATGCCGTCGCCG
>JARGNS010000203.1:0-1365 GCA_029213105.1 Planctomycetota bacterium | reverse complement strand
CCCACTGGAGGAGTGCCATGTCTGCCCGTCATCTCGTTCGCCCGTTCCTGTTCCTGATGCTCATCGGAGCGCTGATCGCGGCTCCGCTCTCGGGGGGCACCGTGGCCGCCAAGGAGGAGTCGACCACCCTCAACGTGGTCAACGAAATGGAGCTCGTGCACCTCCTCGAGACCGTTCGCCAGACCACGGGGTTCTCGATCGTGTGGAATCCCACCGACAAGAACATCCGCGGCAAAAAGGTCACGGGCGGCACGAAGTTCACCGGGAAGCCCAAGGAGCTCTTCTCGCAGTTCCGCGCCTTCCTCACCTTCTACGGACTGGTCGTCATCCCGCTCGGCTCGCACGACTCGCCGACGTACGCCGTGATGGACGCGCGCCAGACGAGCGCGATCATGCGCCTCAAGCCGACGAACGTGGATCTCAACGAGAGCAACCTCGAGGAGTACGAGGTCAAGGATGGCTTCTACATCACGACGAGCATCGAGGTCCAGCACATGAACGACCTGCGCAATGCGCGTAACGCGCTGACTCGGATCGTCACCGGCATGAACATCGGCAACGTCACCGAGGTGCCGGACGCCCGCTCCTTCGTCGTCACGGACTTCGCGCCCAACGTGGTGGCCATCTACCGACTGCTGAAGCGCATGGACCGCCCCAGCTCCTCTTCGTCGACCACGGCCGGCACGACGGTCGCCATCGACCTCGAGCATGCCGTCGCGGCCGACTCGGCCCAGACCCTGAGTGCCTTGTTCGCCGCCGCGCCGGCGGCAGGCGCTCCGCGCGGACGCCAGTCCGTGACACTTGGGAGCCCCACCGCACCGCGCATCGTCGCCGACGAACGCACCAATCGGCTGCTGGTGACAGGCTCCTCGGAGGCCATCGCGAAGGTGCGCGCAGCGATCGAGCTCGTAGACGTCCCGGTTCGGATGCCCGCCATGCGGGTCCACATGGTCGTCCTGAACAACATCCAAGCCGACCAGGCCGCCGGATCGCTGCTGGCCCTCGTGCGCGCCTCACCGGCGCTCTGGCGTAGTGGCACGAACCAGCCCATGCCCTCGATCGTCAGCCACGAGGAGACGAACGCCCTGCTCATCTCGGCGACCCAGGGCCACGCAGAGAGCATCCTCGCCCTCATCGAGCAGATGGACCGCAAGCGCTAGCCGGAGGCCCTCCGGGGCGGGTACAACCGCCCCGGAGACTGCCATGCTGACCGAGACCGACCACGACGACCTCGCGCGCCGGCGCAAGTCCCTCCGGCACCTGCGCCTGGCGACCTGGGGCCTGCCGCTCTTCTGGCTCCTCTGCATCGTCGTCGGGGCGATCCGCTTCCCGGCCCTGCTGGATCCCCTGGCCGTGGGAGAGCAG
>JARGNS010000202.1 GCA_029213105.1 Planctomycetota bacterium | reverse complement strand
GCGAGGATCATCACGACGACCTCCGGCGGCGCGCCAGGTAGGCGGCACCGATCAAGGCTGCCAGCAACAGCACGGAGGAGAACTCGAATGCGATCAGCATCCGATCGGGGTCGAGGAAGGCGCGCCCGATCTCGGAGGTCGTCGGCAGCGGATCGGGCGTCTCCTCGGCGATCTGGAACTCCGTACCGTCGATCGAGAGCGCGAGCAGGACGAAGACAAGGGCCCCCACCGCGAGCGCTCCCGCCCGACGCACGGGCTTGTCGATGCCCAGCGAAGCCTCGGTCCGTGCGGTCAGGAGCACGCCGAACACCAGCAGCACGAGGATGCCGCCGACGTAGACGATGATCTGGCTGAAGGCGACGAAGTCGGCGCCGAGCATGGCGTAGAGGCCGGCGACCCCGAAGAAGGCCGCCATGAGACCGAACGCCGCGTGCACGATGCGCGGGGCCACGGCGGCCACGATCGCGCTCAGCACCGCGACCCCGGCGAGTCCGTAGAAGATGAGCTCGGGGATCAGCTCGCTCAGGTCGGGAAGGAAGGCGAACGTCATGCGTCGTCCTCCGCCCGCTGGGGCCCCTTCAGATGGGCTCGGAGTCCGGCATCCGGGTGCGCACTCGTGAGTGCGGTCCGCCAGAGGCCCTCGCCCTTCATGAAGTCGATCTTGGTGTGCTCGCCGCGCTGGAAGGTCGCAAGGTCGTACTGCTGGCCCATGTGGATGCAGTCCACGGGGCACGGGTCCACGCACAGCTCGCAGAACAGGCACTTGCTGTAGTCGATCTCGTAGACGGCCAGCACCTTGCCCTTGCCCGCACGCGCGCCGTAGTCCTGCTCGATCCGGATGCAGTCCACCGGGCAGGCCTTGGCGCATAGATCGCAGACGATGCACGTCTCGGGCTCGAACTCGTGCAGGCCGCGCTCGTACGGACTGAAGTACGTCTTCTCGCCTTCGTCGGGGTACTGGATCGTCGTGGGCTTGGTGAAGAAGTGCCGCCACGTCAGGCGCATGCCCTTCGCGGTCGTCGTCACGCCGTGCCAGATATCCTTCAGGTAGGAGAGCATCTACATCCCTCCCAGCCAGCGGCCGAAGGCGCTATCGGTACCGAGGCCGGTAATCGCGAAGAGCACCTGCAGGGCAATGCCCACGGCACACACGACACTCAGCGGCAGCAGGACCTTGTAGCAGAGGTACATCACGCGATCGATGCGGAAGCGCGGGAGCGACCAGCGGATCCAGATCATCACGCCCAGCAGGAAGATCGTCTTGAGGAAGAGGATCAGGGCCCCTGCCCAACGGGCCAGGCCCTCGCTCAAGTCGACGGGGAAGCCCGGGGACCAGCCGCCGAGGAACAGCACCGAGGTGAGGATCGCGAACAGGATCATCGCCGCGTACTCGGCCAGGAAGAACACGGCGAAGCGGAAGCCCGTGTACTCCGTGTGGAAGCCAGCGACCAGCTCGCTCTCGGCCTCGGGCAGGTCGAACGGCGCGCGCTTGAGCGCCGCGAGGGCTGCCGTGAAGAAGATGAAGAACGACGCGAACGCGAAAGGCCCGCGGAACACGTACCAGTTCCAGATCGGACCTTCCTGCTGGTGCACGATGTCCGTCAGGTTCATGGTGCCGGCCAGGATGACGATGCTCAGCGCCGAGATGCCCAACGGCAGCTCGTAGCTGATCATCTGCGCGACCTCGCGCATGGCACCTAGCACGGCCCACTTCGAGTTCGAGGCCCAACCGGCCATGATGATCCCGACGACCTCGATGCTCGTCAGCGAGAGGATCACGAACAGCCCGACGTTCATGTCCGCCGCGACGAGACCATCGCCGAACGGCAGCACGGCAAACGCCGCGAACGCGCCGACGAACACGATGATCGGTGCCGCGAGGAAGATCGGCTTGTCCGCCGTGGCCGGGATGATGTCTTCCTTGGCGAGGAGCTTGACGCCATCGGCCAGGAACTGCAGCAGGCCCTGGGGGCCCACGCGGTTGGGCCCGATGCGAGCCTGCATGCGCCCCGAGATGCGGCGTTCCAGCCAGACGGTCTCGCCCGCGAGGAGGCTCGCGTAGACCAGCACGATCTTGCAGACGACGACGATCCCGATCGTGTAGACGAAGCCGGCAGGCAGGGCGCCGATCCAGTCCACGCTCGTCCGAAGTTCGTCCAGCCAGAACTGCATCAGCGATCGACCTCGCCGAGCACGATGTCCATGCTGCCGATGAGCGCCACGAGGTCGGCGATGAGCATGCCCTCGGCGACCTCGGTGATGCAGGCGATGTTGCTGAACGACGGCCCGCGGCAGCGCGCGCGCCAGGCCTTGTCCGACTTGCCCGCGCTCACCATGTAGACGGCGAGCTCCCCGCGCGGATTCTCGCCCCGCATGTAGACCTCGCCCGCCGGCGGCTTGAAGCCCTTGGGCACGCGCCCCATCACCGGGCCTTCCGGCATCTGGGCGAGGGCCTGACGGATGATCTTCAGGGACTCCTCGACCTCGCGCACGCGGACCCAATGGCGCTGGAAGCAGTCCCCCACCTGGCCGCCGATGCCGCTGTGCCCCACGGGCACCTCGAAGTCGAAGCGGTCGTAGATCGAGTAGGGCGCATCGCGGCGCAGATCCCAGTCGACGCCGGCCGCGCGCAGCCCGGGGCCCGTCACGCCCCACGCCGCCGCCATGGCGGGATCGATGATCCCCACATCGAACGTCCGCGCCTGGAAGATGCGGTTGTGCAGCAGCAGGGTGTTGTACTCGGGCAGCCGCGTCTCGACGGATGAGAGGAACGCCTCGAGCTCGTCGAGCCAGTCCTGCGAGAAGTCGCGCTTCACGCCGCCAATGCGCACGTAGTGGTAGAGCAGGCGGCCGCCCGACAGATGGTCGAGCAGATCCATGCCGCGCTCGCGCTCACGGAACTGGTGCAGGAACGGGGTGAAGGCCCCGAGGTCGAGGCCGTAGACCCCGATGGCCATCAGGTGGCTGAGGATGCGCTGGATCTCGGCCACGATGACGCGGATGTACTCGGCGCGCTCGGGGACCTCGATGCCGCCCAGGCGCTCGATGGCCATGCAGCCGATGTGCTCGTTGCACATCGCAGCGAGGTAGTCCATGCGATCGAGGTACGGGATCCACTGGTAGAAGGCGACGCTCTCACCGATCTTCTCGGCGCAGCGGTGGATGTTGCCGACGTGCGGCTGCAGGGCACGGACGTACTCGCCATCGGTCTTGACGGCGACGCGCAGCACGCCATGGGTGGCCGGGTGCTGCGGCCCCATGTTGAAGACCATCTCCTCGGTGCGCACGTCGCGCCCGACGGCCTCCTGGCGCTCGTGGAACTCCACGGCCCCCGCGGGCTCGCCGCCGCTGCCGAGGTCGGGGCCCGGCCCCTCGGGTGTGCCGCCGCTCATGCGACACCTCCCGCAAGCCGGACGGCCGGCGTGTGGCCATCGACGCGTACGCCACGCGAGGAGCGACGGTCGGAGACGCTGGTGCGAACGACACCCGAGAGGCGACGCGCGCTGGCGATCGGCGCGTCGGGGCGAAGGCGCCGCGCCGCGATCCGGGACGACTCGTGGTCATCCACTCGAGGAGCGGATCGCAAGTCGGCGCCGAGCATCCGGCGGGCAGCACCCGAATCGACACAGCCACTGATCCGAAACGCCTTCATCAGAGGCCCTCCGGCGGAATGATGGGCACACCGTGATAGGAGGCGGGGAACTCCCAATCCTTGCGCAGCGGGTGGCCGGGCCAGTCCTCGGGGAGCAGGATGCGCGGCAGCTCGGCGCGGCCCGTGAAGCGCACCCCCATGAGGTCCCACGTCTCGCGCTCGTGCCAGTCGGCGCCGATCCAGATGTCCAGCACCGTGGGCACCTCGGGCTTCTCGCGCGGGAGGCTCACCTTGATGGCCAGGAACGGGTCGTTCTTCTCGGCGCGCTTTGCGTAGGACGCCTCGGGACGCACGACATACGACACGAGGTGGTAGACGACGTCGATGTGCGGCTCGCCCTCCGTGGGCGCCGGGAAGTCGACGGCCGAGATGAGGTGGCAGCAGTCGTAGCGCAGGGCGGGGTCGTCACGCAGCAGGCGGCACGTGGCACGCAGATCCTGCGCACGCACCTGGATCCAGGGGTGCTGCCCGGTAAGCACGGAATCCACGACCGCGTCGGGCAGCGCGGCCTGCAGGGCCTCCAAGGCCTTCGCGGTCACGGGGTCGGCGGCGGCGGCCACCGGGGAGTCGCTGGGCTCGGCCATCAGGCTGCGCTTGTCTCCTCGCCATCCTCGTCGGTCGGGTCCTGCGGCAGGCCCTGGGGCATGTCGGGCAGGGTCTCGCCGCTGCGCTCCTGGATACGGAACTGCAGCTTGCGGATGGCGTCGATCAGGGCCTCGGGGCGCGGCGGGCACCCGGGGAGGTAGACGTCGACCGGCACGACCAGGTCGACGCCCTGGACGACGTGGTAGCCGAACTTCGAGTACGGGCCACCGCCGATGACGCACGCGCCCATGGCGATCACGTACTTCGGATCGGGCATCTGTTCCCACAGCCGGCGCAGACGCGGCGCCATCTTGTGGCTCAGCGTGCCGGCCACGATCATCAGGTCACTCTGCCGCGGCGAGGCGCGGAAGACGCCGGCGCCGAAGCGATCGAGGTCGTACTTCGTCGCGGCGGTCGCCATCATCTCCATGGCGCAGCACGCGAGTCCGAAGGCCATGGGCCAGAGCGCGTGACGGCGCCCCCAGTCCTTCACCCACTGCACCTTGGTCAGGATCACCGACTGCTGCAGCTCGGGGTCGAGCAGGCTCTCCCCGGGAATCATGCTCATGCCGTGCTCATCAGGCATCGCGGCCTCCTTCCGGCGTGTCGCCGGCTTCCGGCGCTTCGAGGCTCGCGCCGGCGCCCACGGGAACGCGCGCATCGGCGTCCGCGGTCACGGTGCGGCGGATGTCGGGCTTGACCTCGACCTGTGTGGCCCGTGTCTGGGACCAGTCGATGTCGCCGCGCGCCCACACGTAGAGCAGGCCCACCATGAGGATGGCGATGAACGTGCCCGCCTCGACGATCGCGAGCACGCCCTGGCCTTCCTGGACGAGATCGCGGAAGACCGCGCCCCACGGGAACAGCAAGGCGATCTCGACGTCGAACACGACGAACATCAGCGCGACCGTGTAGAAGCGGATGTCGAAGCGGATCCAGGCCGGACCGATCGTCGGCTCGCCGCACTCGTAGATGGCCAGCTTGCTCGGCTCGGAGGTGCTCTTCGGGCGGAGTAGACGCGCGAGGAGCAGGTTCGCGGCGACAAAGCCTGCCGCGAAGACTGTGAAGACGAGGACGTTGGCGAGCTCGAAATACACCGGGCCGATCCGTGGGCAAGCGTCCTGACGCTGGGGGGCAGGAAGCGTAGCAAGCCACCCCCCCCGCCGGAGGCGAATCCCGGCCCGAAACGGGTTCCTTCAAGCCCCCCCGACGGCGCGTACCGGGGGTCCGGGGCGGTGTGTACGATGCGGGCCCCTACGAAAGAGGACTTCCCATGCTCCACCTTCGACTGCCGCGCGCCCTGCGGGTGCTGGCACCCGCCCTGCTGCTGCCGCTCCTCGTCCTGGCCCATCCCGCCCCGACGGCCGAAGCCGGCCCGGCGCAAATGCCCGGCGTCCAGATGGTCGAGGCCTGGCCGGACGTCGAGTTCAAGGAGCCCGTCGACGTGGCCTCGCCCAAGGACAAGTCGGGGCTGGTCTTCGTCGTCGAGCAGAAGGGCACGATCCAGGCCCTGCGCAAGTACCGCGGCGCCGGCGCCGTCCCGAAGCCGAGCCTCTTCCTCGACATCCGCTCGAAGGTCTACGCGCGCTCCCAGGGGGGCCTGCTGTCGCTGGCCTTCCACCCGAAGTACGCCTCGAACCGGCTGTTCTACGTGTCCTACACGGCCAAGAACGCCAGCGCGGGGCCGGGGGGGCTGGCCTTCAAGCTGGTGATCGCCGAGTTCCGCGGGAACGGCACGAAGGCCGACCCCCGCAGTGAGCGGACGCTCCTCGAGATCCCCAAGGCCAACGCCCAGCACCAGGCCGGCGGCATCCGCTTCGGCCCCGACGGCATGCTCTACATCGGCGTCGGCGACGCCAAGGAGCCGGACGCGGCCCAGAACCCGCGCTCGCTCTACGGCAAGATGCTGCGCATCGACCCGACGACGCGCTCGAACGGCGCCTACGGCATCCCGACCGGCAATCCCTGGCCCAAGGTCCGCGGCGTGCGCCCCGAGATCTGGGGCTTCGGCCTGCGCAACCCCTGGCGCTTCGGTTGGGACATGCAGGGGCGCCTGATCACGATGGAGCCGGGCACGACGGGGCCCCAGTCGCGTGAGTGGCTGATGGAGGTCAAGTACGGCGGCAACCATGGCTGGCCGTACATGGAGGGCACCCGTCGCTTGAAGGCGCCGGCCAAGCCCAAGACCTTCGTACCCCCGTCGTTCGAGATCGTGCGTGGCGGTGGCGACGGCACGGCCGGCGTCGGCGGCACGGTGTATCGCGGGGACCGCATCAAGGGGCTGCGCGGCAAGTACGTCTTCGGCGACTACATGCGCGGCGAGGTGTATTGCATCGACCTGGTGACCCAGGGCAGCGGCAAGAACGCCCGTGTCGTGGGCCGCAACCACCGCATGCTGGGTGAGTGCCCCGAGTTCGCGGGCTTGGGCACCGACGCCCAGGGCGAGATGTACTTCTGCGCCAACGACCTGGGGCTCGTCTTCACGCTGGCCCCCGACGCGTAGGCGGCGCGCAGGGCGCGCCACCGACGGCTGTCCGCGCGTCGCGTCTCCGAGGGG
>JARGNS010000201.1 GCA_029213105.1 Planctomycetota bacterium | reverse complement strand
GGAAGAGGTACTCGGCGGAGCAGATCATCCGCAAGCTGCGTGAGGCGGAGGTCGAGCTGGTGTGGTGCAACCGCTGTCGTCGGTGCGCCTGAGGAGGGCGGGGAGAACATTGGGGCTGCGTACATCTTACGACTTGAGTTCGCCGTAGGTGGCGCTGACGGCCCCCTTTAGTAGCTTCCGGTGACTGGTACGCGGTTGAGACGGAGTAGGGTGAAGTCTTCACCCGTTCACGCGGAGCGGTTGCTCTCGGAGCACCGGCACTCCGCGCCCGTCAGCGCACCGGGCGGAAGTAGCCGGGCCTCCCCGGCGTCGGCTCCACCACGATCCGCAGGTCCTGTTCGCCGCCCCAGATCTCCGTCGAGTTCTCGGCTCCGGAGAACACCACGTCCTTCGCGTCCGGGGAGCGAACCCACAGGCGCCAGGGCGTGCGGCCGGACCTCGGCAGCGGGCGAAAGGCAAAGCGCCCCTGGTCGTCGGTCACCGTCCGGCACCGCGCGCCCGTGGAGAACTGCACCACGACGCCCTTGTGTGGTGCGCCCGCCGCATCCACCAGCGTCCCGGCAATCACATACCCGCGCGAGAGTTGGACGCGGACGTCGTCGTTGATGGAGAGCATCCCCGCGCGTCCGGCGAGAAGCAGGTCCTTCCGCTCGCGCGGCGGATCGACGCGCCACCGAAGGGTCCTCGGCGAACCCGGCGGGCGGTTTACGAGCTTCCGGTCCAGGTCGATCCTGCCGTTCGCGTCGGTGAAGCCGGAGGTCTGCTCCTCCCACGTGGACTCTCCCGTGCGAGGGTCCCGCGCCATGCTCTTCATGGAGTCGACCCGGACGTGGGCGCCAGCCACGGCAGCGCCGGCCCAGTCCACGACCGTGAAGCGAATCGGGGGCTGCCGAGTCTCCGGCTCGGAAGCCTCCGACGCCGCCTTGGGCTGCGCGTCTTGCTCCGCGCCACGCAGTCCGGGCTCCGTGCCGTGGAGCGCCTCCGTGTCAGGCGTGGGGGAGGTGGGCTCATCGGCCGGGAGGGCGTCGTCGTCACGGGGCCACTGCGTCATCGCGAGATTGAGCGTGAGCAAGAGGGCCAGGGCAATCAGGACTCGAGTGTTGCGTCGATGGTTCACGCACGCCCCTGGCTGTGACCCGCCGAATCTACCACCGACCGTCGTCGGCCGGTCTGGGTCGGGGGCGCGTGAGAATCCCATGCGAGGCCAGGGGAACCTGCTCGCGGTTCAACGACGCCGGGCCAGCGAAGGTCGTCCCGAGCGGCGGGACGCCGTATCCCCGGCATCCGCTGATGTGCTGGCTACCCTGGGCGCCCGTCAGGCGAGGCGTCGCGTGGAGGCGTCGCGCGACGCCGTGGAGTCCGACCAAGCGTGTTCTGGTTCAAGGTCCTTGTCGTGATCCTGCTCGCCGCGTGGCTGTGTGCGCAGCTGCGTGCGGTCGGCTCGTACGCCGAAGCCAAGAAGTCCGGCGACTGGGATGGGCCTACGCAAGCCCTCTTGCGGCAGCGCGTGGTGCGCCAGATGTGGATCGGGGTGGCGCTTGTCGTCTCGTCCGGGATCGCGGCCGTCCTCCTCGGTGTGCCGCTCCGGTAGCCGTACGGAGCTGGGTGAGCGCATCACCAGTTCGCGCGGTGTGCTGCTGACGGAGCCGCGGCGTCCCCTCGCCGGTTGGGCCGCTCCGTGCGCTGTCGATCGGGCGGATGAGCCCGTATGCTCGGGGCATGCACTGGGTATTCGCCTACGGCTCGAACATGCATCTGCTGGATCTGCGGCGCTGGCTTCGTGCCCAGGGCCACGCCGATCGCGGGCCGCTGCGGGTCGAGGTGGCGACGATCCAGGGCTTCGAACTCGCCTGGAACTACCGCTCCGCGTCTCGCCAGGGCGGTGCGGCCAACACGGTGCCCCGCGCCGGTGCCGTGTTGCGCGGGTTGGCCCTCGAAGTGGATGGCGCGTTGCTCGCGGCGCTCGACGCGAAGGAGGGGCATCCCACGCGCTACAACCGCGGCGAGGCACCGCATCGTGCGGAGCTCTTGCGCGCGGAGGGGCACGTTGCCGCGTGGCTCTACCGCGTGACACCGGCCTACGAGATGCCGCACGACGTGCCGCCGCGTCGGGCCTACCTGGACCTGATCCTGGAGGCCGCTGAGGAGCATGACCTCGGGGCCGACTACGTGGCGGCGCTGCGTTCGATTCCGGTCGCCGATTGATGGATGCCTGCCGGGCTGATCTGGGGTCGGCGCTCCGCGTGGGCCGTGCCGCCTCTGGGCCCTACGGAGCGCTCCTCCCGTGCCGCCTTCGCACTTCCTTCGGATCTCGGGTCCGCCACGGCTAGCGGATCGCGGCGTCCGACGATGCAATGGGTTCCTGCGCAACCGCGGCGCACCGCAGGGGTTCCTAGCCACATGAAGACAGCACGAGCTCGGTATCTGATCTGGGCGACCATGCCCTTGGCCGTCGCACTCAGCATGCCTCGATCGGGCTCGGCGGCCGAGCCGCCCGGCGGGCCCAATGCCGCGGACATCAAGCTGGTCGAAGAGTTCGACGCAAACGGTGATGGCTGGCTGAACCGCAAGGAGCGGCAGGCCGCGCTGGTCAAGCTGCGTGCCGTGCAGAAGGAACGGGCCGCCACCCGCGGCCGCCGAGGCCCTGGCGGTCCGGGCCGTGGTGGTCCCGGCGGTCCCGGCGGTCCCGGTGGTCGGCGCGGCCCCCGAGGCGGCGGATGGCCGGAGGGGCGCCCCGGTCCGCAGGTCGCGCTGGACGCTGCGCCGAACCACGGCGACGCGGGACTGTACGCGATCAGCGTGCTGCGCACGCTCTTCCTCGAGTTCGAGGGGGACGACTGGGAAGAGGAACTCGCCGCCTTCAAGCCGACCGATGTCGAGATCCCGGCCACGCTCAAGGTCGATGGCAAGACCTACCCGCGCGTCGGCTTGAGCTTCCGGGGGGCATCCTCCTTCTTCAAGGTCGCAGCCGGTAGCAAGCGTTCGCTGAATCTGTCGATCGACTTCATCGAGGAAGATCAACGCCTCCACGGCTACAAGTCGCTGAACCTCCTGAACTGCATGGGCGATGCGTCGATGATGAGCTCACTGCTCTACTCCCACATCGCCGGTCAGAAGATCGCCGTGCCGAAGGTGAACTTCGTCAAGGTCGTGATCAACGGTCGCAGCTGGGGCATCTACGCCAACGCGCAGCAGTTCAACAAGGACTTCATTCGGGAGCACTACGACAGCAGCAAGGGAGCACGCTGGAAGGCGCACGGGAGTCCGCGGGGGGACGCCGGCTTGCGGTACCTGGGCAAGGAACTCGAGCCCTATCGACAGCGGTTCGAGATCAAGTCGAAGGACAAGAAGAAGCCCTGGCGCGACCTCGTCGAGCTATGCCGACTCCTGGGCGAGACGGCGCCCAAGGACGTGGCGAAGTCACTCGGCCCCGTCCTCGATCTGGACGGGGCGTTGTGGTTCCTCGCCGTGGACGTGGCGCTGGTGAACAGCGACGGTTACTGGACCCGCGCCAGCGACTACAACCTGTTCCAGGACAAGCGCGGCAAGTTCCATGTCCTGCCGCACGACATGAACGAGGCCTTCCGCGATCGCAGCGCCGGCCGTGGCGGAGGTGGTCCGCCGCGGGGCGGCCCGCCCCCGGAGGGGCCGCCCCCGGATGGCCCGCGTGGGCCGCGTCGCGCCGGTCCGCCGGGGCGTGGTCCCCGCGCGAGTGTCGAACTGGACCCGCTCGTCAGCATCGACGACGAGCGCTTCCCGTTGCGCAAGTGCCTCCTGGCGAACGAGGCCCTGCGCACGCGCTACCTCCAGTACGTGCGCTTGATTGCCACCAAGTACCTGGACTGGGACTACCTCGGTGCCCATGTTGCGTCCGCGCGGGCGTTGATCGGGGCAGAGGTGGCAGCCGACACGCGCAAGCTCACGACCACGGAGGCCTTCCAGCAGGCGACGGATGGCGACCACGGCGTGTTGAAGCAGTTCTGTGAGCGCCGGGCCGCCTACCTGCTCGGATTGGATGCCATCAAGAACCTCCCCGCGAAGCTGGTCGAGCTTCCGTCGCGCGAGTAGCGCGCGAAAGGCAAGGATCATGGAATTCCTCGGTATCCCCCTCTACGACGACGACCTGTGGAAGATGTTGGTCCGGTTCGCGATCAACCTCCTCGTCGTGCTTCCGCTGGTCCACTTCTGCTATCGACGGAGCCGGGGCAGCTCGAGCTACGTCTTCAGCTTCCTGCTGCTGAACGTGATGGTGTTCTTCATCTGCTTCACGCTCAAGAAGTTCGACCTGGGGCTGGGGATGGCCATCGGCCTCTTCGCGATCTTCGGAATCATCCGGTACCGGACCGATGCGATCCGCGTCAGGGAGATGACCTATCTCTTCGTCGTCGTCGGCATCGCCGTCATCAATGCCCTGTCCAACAAGAAGACGAGCTACGCCGAACTGGCCGCGACGAACGCGTTGATCCTCGCGGCGGCGTTCATCCTCGAGCGGTCGATGATCACCGCGCCGAAGCAGAAGCAGAGCATGGTCTACGACAACCTGGCGCTCCTGGCTCCCGGCAAGGAAGCCGAACTGTTGGACGACATCGCGGCGCGCACGGGGGTGGTGGGGGACCGGGTGAAGATCTCGAAGATCGACCTGAAGAACGGCGTCGCCCAGATTGTCGTGCACCAGGGCGCCGGGCCGGATGGCGAGGGCGATTCCTAGAGGTACGGGGTACGGAGTCGCCGAGACTCTCACCCACTCGCGTGCGCGCCATGACGCCGCGGAGGCCGGCGCCTGGGAGTCGCCCGTGTCGTGCTACGTGCGACACGGAGCGCGGAATCCACCGCACTCCGTGTTGCGCCGTATCCCGTTGTTACCAGAGCGGCTTCTTGGCCGACGCGATCGCGGCCTCGAGCGCCGTCGCAACGCGGCGTGCCTCGGCCAGGAGCGCGTCGCGGTCCGCCCCGTCCTGCACCTTCATCGTCACGCCCGCGACGGCGGTCGGCTTGCCGTCCACCATGCGGATCGGCACGGTGAGGTCGATCGCTCCCGCTTCGTCGAGTACGACCTCCTTGCCGGTCTCGAGGGCTTGGAGATCCTCCGGATCCGAAGGCTTGCCGCGCCTCGAGGCCAGCGTGCTCGCGACCTGCGTACAGCCATCCTTGCCTGCAGGCACTGCGTGCAGCGTGAGGCGCTGCACATTGCCATGTTCGGACGCGATCTGGTCCACGATGGCTTGGGCTGCGGCAAACGAGGTCGAGGCGTCTTCGCCCTTGTCCTTGGAGCCGCACGCCACCAGCAAGCCAACTGCCATGAGCATGATCAAACGCATGATTACACGACCTCCTTGTCTTGATTGTCCCATGCTAGCGAATCGCCCTGTGGAGTGGAAGTGGTGTAGTCCGGTAGGGAGTCGGGTGGAAGCTTCACCTCTGGGTCTGAGTTCGTAGGCCCGCCGTCAGCAACGGGTGCGCTCGCTCGTGCTCCTGCACCGCCAAGTCAGGCGGCCCGATCACTGGCTCCCACGAGCCTGGCTTCCGGCGGATGTACTCCTCGTTCGGTCGCCCGGATCCATCGGAGCGGCGAGGCGGGGCCGGCAGCGCTCGTGGACGTGCCACGCTAGGGCGCGGGGCGCTCGGAGACTTCGTCCTGGGCGCGGCCGTAGAGGACCACGCCGTCCGGTTGCTCGGTGCAATACCAATGCACCCAGATGTAGGCATGCTGGAACAACGCGACGGCGAGAGCCGCCCGCGAACCCGTGATCAGGGCGATGCCCCAGAACGAGAGGAATGCGAGCCCGTACATCGCGTTGGAGGTGTACGCGAAAGCGCCCTGGCGAACCATCGGCATGGCCCGGTAGCGCTCGAAGAAGTGATCCCCGCCCAGGGCGCGGGCGAAGCCGAAGTACTTGGCGACGGAGTGCATGGTCCAGACGGCCGGGAGCAGAAGCAGGATGCCGAAGCCGATGGCGAGCCCGCGGGGCGTGCTCAAGGAGCCGGGGTCGGCGAGTCCGACGGCGAGCGTGAGCAGCGGGCGCGCGAGCAGCAGGGGGAAGAAGATCACCCCCCAGACGATGAAGCCCGCGTCGCCGAAGAGGCGCGTCAGCATGCCGTAGCAGAGCTGGGCGCGCCATAGGAGTGCCACGGCAATCTGCTGCACGATCGGCACGGCGAGGGCCCAGGCGAACCAGGTGACGTCCGAGACGCCGAGCCATGCGCCGTCGCCCAGCGCGGGCTTCGCGATGGCCCACGCTCCCGCAACCAGCATGATCAGGAGGAGCAGGTGCGGGATCTGGCCGTGCCAGTAGTACCCCTTCGGCGGTCGCACGGAGAGGGGATCGGAGTTGCTCATGGGTTGGGCAGCATACCGGCGGCGGCTGCCGTGCCGACCCTGGAGGCCTTGCTGGCGGCCGACGCCGAAGGACCGCGTGCCTACGACCTCGAAGAGGCGTTGCGAGCCATCCGCAAGTAGCGCGGGCGGGGGCGTGGACGCCGCGCGCTTGCGCGCGTCGGGACATCCGGGATGATGGAACCCGTGCAGCGGTCGTTCTTCCAACGTGCCGGACTCTGGGCGACCCACTCGGTCGGTGCGTTGGTCTACACGGTCGTGTTCGCTGCGATGGTCTTCGTGCCCTGCTTCCTGATCGTGGACCGTTGGCCGCGGGTGTGGATCATCCGCACCCTGCGCGTGCTGGGCGTGTTGAGTCTGGCGTTGCTGGTGCTGTGGGTCGCTCTCGTGATCTCCTCGGGATCCTGGCCGCGCGGTGTCGTGATGGGCACGCTGCTGGCCGTGTTCATCCTGCTGGGCGCGGCGCTCGGCTTCTTCCGGGCGGCCAGCCATGGTGT
>JARGNS010000200.1:5157-6858 GCA_029213105.1 Planctomycetota bacterium | reverse complement strand
TAGGCTAGCCCTTGAGTCGCTAGCTAGTACGTGCGCAGGACGCCGCGGACGACGCCGCGAATGTCGAGCTGCTGGGGCGGACGCACGAAGATCGGCTCCATCGCGCTGTTGGCCGGCTGCAGGCGGACGCTCTCGTCGGCCTCGCGGTAGAAGCGCTTGAGGGTGGCCTCGCCGTCGACGATCGCCACGACGATCTCGCCGTTGTGGGGGGCCTGGGAGCGATCGACCATGACCAGGTCGCCGTCCGTGATGTGGTCCTCGATCATCGACTGGCCGACGACGCGGAGCATGTAGCTCTCCTGGCCGGGCTCGATGGGCAGGAGTTCCTGGACGGTGTAGGGCTCGGGGTCCTCGACGGCCTCGATGGGCCGGCCCGCCGCGATCTTGCCCATGACCTTCACGGTCGGGTCCGGCAGGTAGTCGCGATCGAGGATCTCGATGGAGCGCGAGCGCTGGGGCAGCTTGCGGATGGCGCCCTTCTTCACGAGTGCGGCCACGTGCTGGTGGACCGTGACCCGGTGGACGCCGAGGGAGTTGCCGATCTCCTCGAGCGTGGGCGACGTCTTGTTCTGCGCCCGGTAGTCCCGGATGAAGTTCATGATCTGGAGTTGCTTCGGGGTGTAGTTCATGCGTGACCTCCCTGGTGACCGGCGCCTGCGCGGCGGTCGTGCGCCTTGGGACCCCTCCCGGTGGGCCTCACCGGATGCATCGGTTCGTTGCCGGGGTCCCTTTGCGGATTGTTCGTTCGGGGTTGGTTCGTCTTCATGGATTGCCGAGAAGTGGCCCGCCCAGGGGGGCCGTGCCGCCTTGGATCAGACCAGCAGGGCCGTGAGGATCAGCAGGGCCATGGCCGCGAGCCCGGCGGTCTCCTGCCAGGCCCCACGATCGGCGGTCTCCGGCTCGTGGCCGGCCTCGGAGCCCGTCGGCGCAGCGCCGTGCGCCGGGCCCTGGGGCAGGTCGGCCGGCGTATTCGGGGCGACACGCGTATCCAGGACGACAGGACCGTGCTGAACCCCCGGGAGATGACCGAACCCGAGTCGCGGGAAGGGTCGTCGGTTGGAGCCGGTATCCGGCATCTCCCGGGGAAGGGGGTGGTGCTCGCGCGGGGCACGCTCGAGGCAGGTGGCATCCCTTCCGCGGGTGTCCACGCGTGCCAGCTGCTGGAGGGCATGGCCGACGCCGCGCTGGAAGCTGCGCCGGATGCGGGCGATGGGGCGCGTCCGGGCTCTTCTGGGGGGCAGGGCTCTTCTGGGGGGCAGGGCTCTCGTGGAGGGTCCTTCGCTCGTGACGGGCAGGGCGAAGGCGAGGCGCGGGCCGCGCGTGCGGCGGGCGTTGGTGGCGAGCACTTCGAACAGGATGGGGTTGGTGATGTCCATGACGAAAACACTAACCTAACGGGTGGCGAACGCCAGGGGGAAAAGGGAACCGTCTTCATGGGAGGCTTCGCGAGGGCGCGGTCCGTGGCATCCTCCCGCCCATGGGTGTCGTCCTTTCCCTCCCGTCGGCTGGCCGCTGCTGCCGGCGGGGGCTGCCCGTGCTCGGGGCGCTCCTCGCGCTACTGCTGGGCTCCTGCACGTCGTCCTCGCCGCTGACGGTCCCCGCTCGACCCCGGGCCGTGGCCGCGACGGTGCCGATGCCGGCGCTCGGGAGTGCGGTCCGGCGCGCGGTGCGGGCCGAGGATCGCCTCGAGGCGTTCCGGCT
>JARGNS010000200.1:3584-5147 GCA_029213105.1 Planctomycetota bacterium | reverse complement strand
AGCGCGCCTGGTTGATCGCGATGCTGTCGGGCTCCTGGTGTGCCAGCCAGCGGGTGCGCTGGGACGTGCGCGCCCTGCCCACCGGCGACATCGGCGACGCCCTGCGAGCCGTGACCAGCGAGGATCCGGAGCGGGCCCTCGCCCAGCTGGCCGCCCGGCGGCCCGGTGCCGAGGGAGGCTGGCGGGCGCTGGCGGCCGGTCACCGGCAGGCCCGCCTGGGCGCCCCGGCGCCGGCCCGGCAAGCGGCCCGTCGGGCGCTGGCCAGCCCGCGGGTCTTCGTCCAGCAGGAGGCCTGGCTCCTGCGCGGTCGCCTGGCCCTCGGCGAAGGGGACCTGGAGGAGGCCCTGTTCGCATCCACGGAGTCCGCGCGGCTCGACCCGACCGACGCCCGCCCGCCCCGCTTGATCTGTGCGGTCCACAAGGCCGCGGGCCGCCTCGACGTGGCGGCCCTCGCCTTGCTCGACGCCCTGCGCATCGCGCCCGAGTCGCCCCGCTACGCGCTGCGCCTGGCGAGCATGCTGCGCGAGCCGATGGATGCGGCGACGTGGCAGACCGTCGATGCCGCCTTGACGACCCTGCCTGACGTCGGCGCGCGCAACCCCGAGCTGCTGGCCCTGCGCGCGCTGGCGGCGGAGCATGGCGATCGGGGCGCGGAGGCCATCGCCCTCTACCGTGCGGCCCTGGCGGCCGGCGCCATTCCGGTGCCACTCGATCGCGACCTGCGGCGCATGCTCTTCAAGCGCGGTCGCTTCGCCGAAGGCCTCGCCCTGCTCTTCGATGCCGTGCCGCCCGATGTGATCGTCGATCCGCGCAACCTGCTGCGCGCGCGCTGGACGGCCCTGCGCGCCGCGGGCGCCGGGGCGCCGACGGCGGCGGCCGCCCCCGCGGCACGGCTTGCGCTCGGTCGCGCCCTGTGGGGCGTGGGGGCCCTCGATGAGTCCCTGGAGGCCGTGCGCGGCGTGATGTTGCCCGGCGCGCGCGACCTCGAGCGCCGGGTCGGCGGGCACCTGGCTTTCGAGCGTGCGTTCCGCGTGTGGATCGAAGATGGCTACCGCGACGCGGCCCGACGGGAGGACCCGCCCGACTGGCGGGCGGGCCTTCAGCACATGCGTGCGCTGGCCCTGCGTCACCTCGCCGTCGAGGACCGCGCAGACTTCCAGGATGTGACGCGCGGCATCCGCGAGTTGCCATTGCTCGGCGCCTGGCTGGATCACGGGGCGAGCAGCTCGAGTCCCGTCGTCCGACACTTCCGTCGCTACGGCCGCTTCATCCTCTACGGCCAGCGTGCGGACACGCCCGTCGAGGCGATCGTGATGTCGTTGGCCTCGCTGACGAAGGATCAGCCGATCCGCACCGGCGGTCGCACCTACACTCACGATGTGGCCACCGGCTACGACCGGGCCCTGCGTGCGCAGATCGCGGCCCAGGGGGGCGCGCTGGGTGGCGCCTGCCTGGCCGATGGGATCTGGCTCGACGCCGACGCGGCCCGCCGCAGCGAGTACGAGGTGCGTGCCCTGCTGACGTGGGATCCGGGCTTTCGCAGCATCGTGGCGCGCAGCGGCG
>JARGNS010000200.1:2282-3574 GCA_029213105.1 Planctomycetota bacterium | reverse complement strand
CTTGACCGCCGACACGCTCGACGGCCCGACGGCACTGACCGATCCGGGCTGCACGGCCGGCCGGCTCGTGGCCCGCTACCTGGCGCGCGTGGGCGATCAGCCCTGGGGCAGCTTCGGCACGCTGCGGGCCCATGAGTTCGGCCACGTGCGCGACATCCGGCGGCACCTGCCCATGTGGCCCAAGATGCCCAACACCGTCCTCCTCGTCGTGCGCAACGGCTTCTCCTTCGACGAGGTGCAGATGGAGCTCGAGTACCGGGCGCAGCTCGTGGCCTGCGCGGAGGCCCCGGACCCGGATCTGGCCCTCGCCGAGATGCTCATGGCGCAGCCCGTGGTGGAGCGCAAGCCGGAGGTGCACGACGGGGGCTACCGCGACGCCCTGGGCGCCATGGTGCGCCACGTGATGGCTCATCCCGCCGCCTACCCGCAGATCGACCGCCGCCGCCGGATCCTGACCCAGCTCGACCGGCTGACCAACGAGCAGATCCGCGCCGTGGCCCGGGCGGTCCTGCAGGACTGAGCGCACCCGCAGCCGCGATCCGGGCGTAGAATTGCGCCGTGGCGCGACTCCGGTTCCTCTCCATCCTGCTGGTCTTCGCGTGCGCGGTCACGCCCCTGTGGGCCGAGGACGAGGACCCTGCCCCGCGGCCGCCCCCGCCGCCCGAGCAGGTCCTGCTTGCCACGGTGGAGGGCGACCCCGAGGGAGGGGCCACGCAGCTGGCGACGGACATCGCCGTGGCGCTGGGCGATGACGACCTCGACCTCGCCTTGACCCACCTGCTCACCCTGGCCGCCGAGTACCCCGACGCCCTGCTGCCGCTGAAGCTGCTCGGTGCGCGCCGCAACGGCCGCGCCGACGGCGCGCTGCAGTGGCCCGCACGGCGCGCGGTGAATCGAGCGATCGCGCGCCTGCCCGCCGCGCAGCGTGCGCGCGCCGCCGAGGCCTGGGCTGCGCGCATGGCGGCGCTCACCACGCGCGTTGCCCGCGGTGACGAGGACGCCTTGCGCATCCTCGCCGAAGACCACGGCGTGACCCCCGCGGGCTCGCGGGCGTTGCTCGCCCTCGCCGATCGCGCGATGGAGGCCGGTCATCACACGCGGGCCGCACGGCGGTACGAAGCCTGGCTGGAGCTCAACCTCGAGGCGGAGCCGGCCGCACGGGCGGCGGTCGCCGTGCGGCTGGCCGACGCCTTGGTGACGCTGCAGGATGCCGGCGGGCTGCAGGCCCTGGGCCTGCTCCAGCACGAGCTGCGCGACATCCCCGTCCCCGGGGCGACCGGCACGACGACGCT
>JARGNS010000200.1:1248-2232 GCA_029213105.1 Planctomycetota bacterium | reverse complement strand
GGCGCCCCCCCCCCCCACGGCCGCACGGCGCGAGGCCGCACCCCGTGCCCCGGCGGCCGACGTGCCGCTCGAGACGCTCGAGGATCCCGTCCTGCTCTGGTCGAGCACCCTGCGTGATCCCGACTACCTGCGCCAGGGGCAGCACGGCGGGGCGTTCGTCGTGCAGGCGGGTGCGCACGGCGCCGACGAGGGCACGCTGATCCTGCACGAGGGCCGCGTCGTGCGGCGGCTCGACGCGGCGACCGGGCTCGAGCGCTGGCGCTTCCCGCGCACGCGTCGCCCGACGCTCCACGATCTCGTCGAGCGCTACCAGGGCCACGACCTGCCCTGGCGCAGCGTGACGCCGGCGGGCGACACCGTGCTGGTCGCGCTGGGGGAGCCCGCCGCCTCGGGGCGCTACGAGTTCCTGGGCGAGGAGTACGAGGCCGACGAGCTCGGCCAGGAGTGTCGCGTACGCCTGGCGTGCCTCGACATCGCCACCGGCGCGCTGCGCTGGCACACCGGCGCGGTCGACGACACGGACCCGGTGCTTGGCCACCGCACGACCGGACTGTGCGCGCCGCCGCTTGTCGTCGGCGACGACCTCTACTGCCTCTTCGCCAAGCGCGATGGCGCGACGAGCTTCCATGTCGCCCGCCTGGACCGTCATACCGGGCGGCCCCATTGGGTGTGCCGGCTGGTGGGGGGCGACAGCGGACGGGATGACGACGTGGCCCAGGGCGCGCGCTTCACGAGTCCGTTCGCCCAGAGCGTCCCCTGGGGCGCACGTCCTGCCCTGGCCGACGGGGAACTCTGCGTCGTGCCCCACGCCGGCTTCGCGGCCGGCGTCGATGCGCACGCGGGCCGCGTGCGCTGGGTGCGCGCCCAGCCGACCTGGGAGCCCGTGACAGTCCGGCCGAGCAGCTTGGGGCGAACGAGCCGGACCATCGTCTCGACCTCGGGAAGCTCGGGCATAGGAGGCTGGTCCGCAGGTGGCTAGAGGGT
>JARGNS010000200.1:0-1238 GCA_029213105.1 Planctomycetota bacterium | reverse complement strand
CCTGCCGCGCTACGCCCTCGACTCCGTCGTGGCGAGTTCGGAGGGCCACAGCGTCCAGAACGAACCGCTCCCGTGGGGGGATGCCTGGATCCTCGCGCCGATGGACGCACCGCGCATGCTGTGCCTCGCACGCGGCAGCGGCGACCTGCGCTGGCAGGTCGGGGCGCGGACCCCCTCGGACCTGCCCCCGTGGCGCGACCTGCTCGGCATCGTGGCCGGCGAGGACGGCGCGCCCGTGCTGCGCCTGTCCGGCGAGGAAGGCGTCCTGCGGATCGACCCCGCCGATGGCGCGCGCTACTACGACGCGGACGAACCCTGGGAGGTCGGCGAGGCCGACCCCGGCGGGCGCGTGCTCGACGTGGGGCCCTACGCCTTGCGTGCGACGAACGGCGGCGTCCAGGCGCGGCCGTGGCAGCCCAGCGGCGATCTCGATCGCGACGCGCCGTTCTTCTTGACCGCCGAAGCGGGCATGCCCCACGCCGGCGACCTCGTGCGTGCCGGCCGCATCTGGCTCGTCGTGGGCCCGGAGGGGGTCGCGGCGCTCGCGCAACCCGGCGACGTGGATGACCTGCTCGCGACCGGGAACGAGGACGAGCCTGCCCTGCGCGCGACGCGGCTGGCGCTGCACGGTCGCCTGCAGGGCGACGTGCGACGTGTGGCGTCCGCGGTGGAGGCGGCCCGCGCGGTGAAGGGGGCGACCCTCCGGGGCCCCGTCTTCGCGCAGGTCGCCGCCGAGCTGCTGCGTGCGATCGAGGTCCTGCAAGGCGAGGACGAGGAACTCGCCGGGCTGCGTGCGCTCGCCGTGGTGGCGCGCACGCTGCCGAGTGCCGAACGCGGGCCGGCCCTGCGGACCCTCGCGCGGCGCTTCTTCGTGTTGGACGCCGATGACGACGGGGCGCGCCTGTGCCTGCAGTGGATCGCGAGTGCGGACGACACCCTCGTGCCGCGCGCACGCCACTGGGATCCGCTGCGGGACGACCGCCTGCGCGGGGACCTCATGGCCGCGCGTCTCCTGCGCAAGCACGCCGCGCGGCCCGCCGTGGCCGCGGTGCTCGCCGAGTACGAACGCAGCGCGGCGGATCGCTTCGCCGCCCTGGATCCCGAGGACGAGCCGGGCCTGCGCGCCGCCATCCGCCGCCACGTCGGAACCCGAGCTGCGGCCCGTGCCCGTCGCCGGCTGCTCGCGCGGTTGGTCGAGACGCGGCGCTTTGCCGCGGCGGCCGGTGTCGTCGCCGACC
>JARGNS010000199.1 GCA_029213105.1 Planctomycetota bacterium | reverse complement strand
CGGGGGCCGCTCGCTGGCCGAGCGCCTGGAAGCCCTGCGGCCCGAGGCCGTGCGGCGCATCGGCCCGGCCGTGCCCTTCGCCGGGGGCTGGGCCGGCATGCTCGGCTACGAGGCCCGGGCGGCCGTGGAGCGCACCCCGCCCCCGCGCCGGGGGCCGCTCGGCTTCCCGGCGCTCTGGCTGGGCCGCTACGACGCGGTCGCCGCCTGGAACCACCGCACCGGCGAGCGCTTCCTCTGCGGCCTGGGCGCCACGCGCCGGGAGGCCGAGGCCGCCGCGCGGGCCCTGGGGCGGCGCGTGCGCGCGCGCCCGGCCGCAAGCGACCGCGCGCCGAAGCCGGTACGCCCCCCCCGTCCCCAGCTCGACGCGACGACCTACCAGGGCGCCATCCGTGCGGCCCGGGCCGCCGTGCTGCGCGGTGACATCTTCCAGACGAACGTGAGCCAGCGCTTCGACGCGGGCGTGGATGTGGGGCCGCGCGAGCTCTTCGAGCGTCTCGTCGCCTCCCAGCCCGCGCCCTACATGACCTACCTCGATCTGGGCGCGGGGCGCGTCGTGCTCTCGGCGTCCCCCGAGCGCTTCCTGCGCGTCCGCGGCCGCACCGTGGAGACGGACCCGATGAAGGGCACGCGTCCGCGCGGCGCCACGCGCCGCGAGGACCGTCACCTGCGCGCCGAGCTCGAGGCCAGCGCCAAGGACATGGCCGAGCTCGCGATGATCGTGGATCTCTCGCGCAACGACCTGGCCCGCGTCTGCGACGCCGGCAGCGTGCGCGTGACGGTCCCCCGTCGCCTACTGGCCTTTGCACGCGTGCACCAGGCCATCGCCGTCGTGCGCGGCCGGCTTGCGCGCGGCCACGACCGCATCGACGCCCTGCAGGCGGCGTTCCCCCCCGGATCGGTCACCGGGGCGCCGAAGGTGCGCGCCATGGAGATCATCGACGAGCTCGAGGGCGAGGGCCGCGGCCCGTACTGCGGTGCCCTCGGGTGGTTCGACGCGGGCGGTGGCATGGACCTGTCCGTGGCCATCCGCACCATCCTGCTCGCGGGGCGACGCGCGAGCTACCGCGTCGGCGGCGGCATCACGCTCGGCTCCGATCCCCACGACGAGTGGCGCGAGACCCTCGACAAGGGCCGCGGGCTCTTCGCCGCACTCTGCGGCCAGGAAGACGTCTCGTGAGCAAGCTGCGCACGCTACGCGCCGACGTGGGCGCCTACCTGCGGCACATCGAAGCCGTGCGCAACCTCTCCCCCCACACGCTGCGGGCCTACCGCGGCGATCTCGAAGACCTGGTCGCCGGGCTCGAGGCCCTCGGCTTCCAGCACAGTCAGGCCGTCGACCTCTTCGCGCTCCGGCGCTACCTCACGACGCTGCGCGATCGCGGGCTGGCCCCGCGCTCCACGGCACGCAAGATCAGCGCCATCCGCGCGTTCTTCGGTTGGCTTGCGGAGTCGGGACGGATCGAGACCAGCCCGGCCGAGAGCCTGCGCCTGCCCAAGCGTCCGCGCGATCTCCCCAAGGTGCTCGGCCGCGAGGAGGTCGCCGCCCTGCTGGAGTACCGCCCCGAGGGCGGGGGCTGGCGCGCCGCGCGGGATCGGGCCCTGCTCGAGACGCTCTATTCCACGGGCGCTCGCGTCTCCGAGATGAACGCCCTGGACCTGGCCGATGTCGACCTCGATGACGGCAGCGTCATCCTCAAGGGCAAGGGCCGCAAGGAACGCATCGCCGGACTCGGGCGCCCGTGCCGCGAGGCGCTGGAGGACTACCTCGTCGCGGTGTCCGACGCGCGCGTCCGGCGCGATCGACGCGCCGTCTTCCTCAACCGCTTCGGGACCCGCCTGACGACCCGCGGGATCGCGCGGGTACTGGAGAAGCGCGTGGCGGAGGCCGGCGTCCGGCGCGGCGTCACGCCCCATACCCTGCGCCACTCCTTCGCCACGCACATGCTGCAAGCCGGCGCCAACCTGCGCGAGGTGCAGGAGCTGCTCGGCCACCGCAGCGTGGCCAGCACGCAGGTCTACACGCACCTGACCCTCGACCACCTCATGCGGGTGTACAAGAAGGCCCACCCCCGTGCCGGAAGGAAGCGCCGTTGACCGAGGACCACCCGCAGCCGCCCGCGCTTCCCTCGGGACGCACCCTGCCCGTCGTGGAGATCATCCTCGGCCTCTGGGTCGTGATCTGGCTGCTGATGATGTGGCACGGCGACTGGCCCTGGGCCGGCCAGCGCGTCTTCGACTTCGGCTCGCCGCGGCGCAGCACGCTGAAGCTGTTCGGCGCGCTGATTCCGGCGGACTTCCGCTGGCAGAGTGTCTTCCTCGCCCCGCTCCTGCACGCGTCGCTGCTGGGCCTCGTCTTCCTGCTCTTCTTCTGGCGCAGCACCGGCCGCACGCTCGTGATGTTCGTCGGCCCCTCGTGGACCTGGGTGACGTTCGTGGTCGGCGGCGCCGCCGCGGCCTACGGGCATCTGCAGGCACACCCCCATGGCGCCCTGCCGTGGGCTGTCGGTCCGTTCGATCCGATCCTCTGTGCCGTCGGCGTGCAGCTCGGCTGGGGTCTGATGCATCGCGAGGCCCGTCAGCTGACGGGGCGCGCCATCAAGACGCTGCTGTTCATCTGCATCTGGATGGTGGTGATGATGCTGCTCTCGGGCGTGCCGTTGGCCGAGCTCGGCTCGCCGCGCATGCTCGAGGCCATGGGCGCCGAAGGCATGCTGGCCGCCCTGGTCGCGGGCATCGCCCTGGCGTTTGTCATCGGCATCCCGCGGCGCATCGCCCCGGGCGCCACCGTGTGGCTGGGCCGCGGCCTCGCGATCGTCCTGGCGCTCGGCGTCGCGGGTGCGATGGCCTCCCAGGCCGAGCCCATCCTGAAGGCCGGCAAGCGCGCCGAGGCGGAGGACTTCCTCGAACACCTACGACGCGTGGAGCGCGGCGTCAGCGGGATGCTCGACCAGAGTCAGGCGTCGTCGGTCATGCGCGACGAGCTGGCGGTGCACCACGCACGCCTGCTCGCGCACCCGTTCCTCGAGGGCTTCGACGGCCGCGACGACCTGCTCGCCTACGCCAAGATCCTGGGGGCCTACCTGCGCCCCGTCGAGGCGCCGTTCCTCACGGAGCCGCAGCTCAAGAAGCGCTACGGCGTCTGGTACTCCCAGCACGAGAAGGCGCTGCGCGAGCGCTTCGCCCTCCCCCGGCGTCCCTACGATCCATGGAAGCGGCTCTGACATGGCCAGCGACATCCGCATCGTGCGCACCCGCAAGGGCGCGCGCATGGAGCAGGACGGGCTGATCGTCAGCGAGATCCTGGATCACCCCGGCGCGACGGATTCCCTGTTCGATGTGCTCGCCGCCAGCGTGGCCGCCCTCGCCCGCGGCGACCGCATGGCGATGCTCGGCTTCGCGGGCGGCGGCGTGGTCGCGCCGCTGCGCGCCATGGGGTACGGCCATCCGATCGAAGCGTGCGACCTCTCCCTGCAGGGCGAGCCCCTCTTCCGCGAGCTCTCGGCACCCTGGTGCGGGGACGTGCGCGTCGACGAAGCCGAGGCGTCGGCCTGGCTGCGAGCAAAGCGACGGGCCTACGACGTGATTCTCGAGGATCTCTCCGCCCGGGTGGACGGCGAGATCACCAAGCCGGCCGTCAGCCTGGATGTGCTTCCGGCCCTCATGAAGCGCAAGCTGGCCCCCCGCGGCATCGCGGTCATGAACGTCCTGCCCGTCCCCGGCAGGCCCTGGACCCGGCTCCTGCCCTACCTGGCGGAGCCCTTCGCCGAGGCCCGCGTCATGGTCCTGGAGGCGTGGGAGAACCGCGTCCTCATCCTCGGGGACGAGCTCGACGCCGCGGCCGTGTGCTCGCGGCAGATCAGCCACATCCTCGCGGCCGTGGGCTCGGACGAGGCCGGGGCGTTCTCGCTGCGCACGGTGCGCTGACGGGCGGTTGCCCGCGGGAGGCGTTCGTGCTTCCATCAGCGCCCGATGACGAGCGCGACGCCCCCGCCTTCCGCCCCGCTGCCCCTGGCGGTCTCGTGCCTGCTCATGCTGGCCATCGTGACGGGCGCCCTCGGGCTCGCCCTGGCCTCGGAGCGGGAGACGACGGCGGAGACGCGCCACGTCGTGAGCGCGGAGAAGACGCTCATCCGCGACGTCCTCACGGGGCGTCTCACCCGCGCCGACGGGACGCCCGAGCCGCCGGTCACGGGGCCGGGCTCCGCCGGGGCCCCCCTGCGCCTGCGCTTCGTGCCCTCGAGCGACGCCGCCCAGGCCGAGGCCGCCATCGCGGGCATGCTGGACTTCCTGCGGCGACGCACGGGCTACGTGATCGAAGGGGCGATCCTGCGCTCGTACGGACTCGTCGTGACGGCGATCACCGAAGGCGACTGCGACGTCGCCTTCCTCACCGCTGCGTCCTACGCACGCGCCGTCATGCTGGCCAACCAGAACGGCCGGACGGACGATGATGTCGAGGCGATCCTTGCGGCCGTGCGACGCGGACACGCGCAGCACCCTGGCAGTGACCTCGCCTACCGCGCGGCCATCCTCGTCCGCAGCGACTCGCCGCTGCAGTCCGTTGCGGAGCTCGATGGCCGCACGGTCGCCATGGGCAACCGTACGTCCGGTGCCAGCTCGATCCTACCCAGCGCACTGTTCAACGAGATGGGCCTCACGCCGCGCATCCAGCGCTACGAGGGCTACCCCATCATCATCAATGCGGTGCTGCAGGGCGCGACGGACGCCGGCTGCATCTGGTGGTCGCCGCCCAACGCGGACAACCCGGAGAACGACGCCCGCATCACGATCCAGAGCACGCATCCCGACATCTTCAAGACGACCCGCATCATCGGCTTCACGCAGTGGATCCCGAACGAGCCGGTCGTGGTGCGCGGTGCACTGGATGCCGACGTGAAGAACGTGCTACGGCGCGCGATCCCGCTGTACGTCGCCGGCCGGGTCGCGACGCGCGAGGGGCGCAAGGAGCTGGAGGCCATCGGAAGCGTGCTGGGCTACATCCCGGCCACGAACGACGACTTCGCGCCTCTGATGGAAGTGATCCAGCGCGCGTTCGCCGGTGACCCCGAGGGTCGTCGCGACTTCATGTCGAGCCGCCGATGAGCACGACATCCGCTCCGCTCCTGTCGATCCAGGGCCTGGAGAAGGCCTACCCCAACGGCTTCCAGGCCCTGCGTGGCATCGACCTCGACATCGAGGCGGGTGAGTTCGTCGTGATCATCGGGCTCTCCGGTGCAGGCAAGTCCACCTTCATCCGCTGCATCAACCGGCTGATCGACCCGACCGGCGGCACCATCCGGTTCGACGGCCACGACGTGACGACCTGCCGGGGTGCCGAGTTGCGTGCACTGCGGCGCGACATGGCGATGATCTTCCAGCAGTTCAACCTCGTGAAGCGTGCGACGGTCGAGACGAACGTGCTCACCGGCGCGCTCGAGCGCGCAAGCACCCTGACGAGCCTGCTCGGGTTCTGGCCGCGGGCCGAGCGCGAGGCGGCCCGTGGCTACCTGGAGCTTGTCGGCTTGCCGGGCGAGATCCGCCGCCGGGCCGACGCCCTCTCCGGCGGGCAGCAGCAGCGCGTGGCCATCGCCCGTGCCCTGATGCAGCGGCCGAAGATGATCCTCGCCGACGAGCCGGTCGCCTCCCTGGACCCGGCCACGTCGCACTCCGTGATGAAGTACCTCAAGCAGCTGCAGGAGGACGGCCTCACGATCGTCGCGAACCTGCACTTCCTGAGCCTGGCGCGCGAGTACGGCACCCGGGTGGTCGCCTTGAAGGACGGCCGCAAGGTCTTCGACGGCCCCCCCACCGAGATCACCGACGCCAAGTTCCAGGAGATCTATGGCGAGGACGCCATGGAAGTGGAGATCCGGTGACCGGCTCGCCCTTCCAGCAGCGCCGCCGCGGCGTCATCGCCCGCACGGGCGCCCTGGGCCTGGATGCCGTCCTGCTGGCCTACGGCGTCTGGTGCCTGCACTACCTCAGCGGCGGCAGCGGCAAGGGCAGCGGCCTGCTGGATCGCTGGCCGGGCGTCGTATTGGTCGCACCCTTCGTGGCCATCCTCTGGCAGGCGCTGGTCGGCTCGCTCGGCATGGGCGGCTACCGCCTGCGCCTCCTGGCGCGCGACGACACGCCGGCCCCCGCCGACCGGCGTGCGTGGTGGGGCCTCGTCTCCATGGTCCAACTCGGGGTGGTGCTCGCGCCCTTCGCCATCCTGCCGGATGCGGACTCCGCCCTGGGCCTCTCGGTGACCCTGGCGGGCCTGCTCATGCTGCACGCCCTCTGGCGCGGCTCGCTGCCCGAACAGGTGACGGGCATTCGCCTGGCCCGTCCGCCCGGGGAGGACCGCCGTGAGGTCGCCGCCTGGTACCGACGCGTCAATCCCTGGATCGTGATCGTCCTGCTCGCGCTCACCTTCCGGGTGGGTGCCGACATCACGCAGGTCGAGTTCGGCAAGCTGATCGACGGAGCCGGCCGGGCCAAGGCCCTGTGGGCCCAGCTGTTCGACCCGGACTGGTCGATCGTGGACAAGGTCGTCTCGGCCATGATCGAGACGGTCTTCCTCGCCCTGATGGCCTCCAGCCTGGCGCTGCCCTTCGCGTTCCTCCTGAGTTTCCTCGGCGCGCGCAATCTCATGCACGGCAACCTCCCCGGACGGATTGCCTACGTCGTCACGCGCGCCCTCATGAACGTGACGCGCTCGATCGAGCCGCTCGTCTGGGCCATCATCTTCACGATCTGGGTTGGCGTCGGCCCCTTCGCCGGCATGCTCGCGCTCTTCGTGCACTCGGTCGCCGCCTTGGGCAAGCTCTACAGCGAGGCCATCGAGTCGATCGACCCCGGCCCCGTCGAGGCCATCCGGGCCACGGGCGCGAACTTCGTCCAGGTGCTGCGCTACGGCGTGGTGCCCCAGGTGGTCCCGGCGTTCCTCTCC
>JARGNS010000198.1:325-6939 GCA_029213105.1 Planctomycetota bacterium | reverse complement strand
GCGGATCGCCTCGCCGCGATGCGGGTGGCGCTTGGCACCGGTTCGGCCGACGCGGCGGCTGCGGTCGCGGACGATCTTGGCCGATTCCTTGGGTAGGCGCCCTGATGTCGGAAGCCCTGAGGATCATCTCCCGTTGATGCCCGATCTCATCACCCCCGATCCCCATGACACACGGCCGAGCCTGCGGGGCGTGCGGCGCGCCTACCTGATCGGCGTGGGTGGGGTGGGCATGAGTGGCGCCGCCGAGATCCTGCGGGCACGCGGCATCGACGTGCGCGGCTCCGACCGCACGCCGCCCTCCGGTGCCGACCGCGACGATGCCGCGCTGCCCGAGGGCGTGGATCTCGTCGTCTGGTCTGCGGCCATTCCCGAGGAACATCCCCAGCGACGGGCCGCGGCCGAGCGCGGCCTGCCGGGCTGGCGCTACGCGGACCTCGTCGGGGCGCTCATGGCGGACCGTCGTGGCATCTGTGTGGCCGGCAGCCACGGCAAGACCACCACGTCCGGTCTCCTCGCAGCAGCGCTCGTCCACGCGGGCCGCGACCCGAGCTTCGTGGTCGGCGGACGCTTGCTGGGTACCTCCGGCGGGGCGCGCGCCGGGGCCGGCGAGCACTTCGTCGTGGAATCCTGCGAGTTCGACCGCTCGTTCCACGCCCATCGGCCGACCCACGCGATCATCACGAACGTGGACGAAGACCACCTCGACTACTACGCCGACCTGGCGGAGATCCAGGAGTCCTTCCGCGTCTTCGCCGCCCTGCTTCCGTCCGAGGGCCGGCTGATCGTCAACGATGCCTACGCGCCGCTCTTCGAGGGCGACGCCCGCTTGCAGGCGCGGCTGGAGAGCTACGGCTTCTCCCAGGACGCCACGTGGCACGTGGGGGAGCCGCAGCCGCTGCACGGGGGGGCCGGCGTGCGCTTCGCGTTGCACGCGCGGGGCGGGCCGCCCGGGGAGCTCGCGCTCCCGAGGACGGGCCCGCACAACGTGCTCAACGCGACGCCCGCGGCCGCGGCCCTGGCGGCGAGCGGACTGGCCTTCGATGAGATCCAGGCCGCGCTGGCCGCGTTCCAGGGCGTCGCGCGGCGCCAGGAGCTCGTGGCGGAGGCCGGCGGCATCACGATCGTGGACGACTACGGCCACCAGCCCGTCGAGATCCGCGCCACCGTGCGGGCGCTACGCAAGCGCTTTGCCGAGCGCCGTCTCGTGGTCGTGTTCCAGCCCCACCAGGCGAGTCGGACGCGCTGCCTCATGAAGGACTTCGCCGCGGCGCTGGCCGAGGCCGACGAGGTCTGGCTCCCGCCGATCTACTTCGCGCGGGACAGCGAGGAAGAACGCCGCGCCGTGACGTCGGGGGATCTCGCCCGTCACGTCTGCAACGAGGGCGGCTCCGCCCTGGCCCTCGAGGGGCTGGACGACGCCGTCGAGCGTGGGGCGCGCGATCTGCGCGCGGGCGATGTCGTCGTCACGATGGGGGCGGGCAACGTGGATGAGGTGGCGCATGGTCTTGCCCAGCGACTTCGCTGATGCCCAGACCCGTGCGGTCCATCTCGCCCGGCGGACGTCGCTGGGCGTGGGGGGCACCCCGCGTTGGCTGTTCGAGCCGGAGGACCAGGCCGCGTGCGTGCAGATCGTGCGGCTCTGCCTGGCCCACGGCGTGCCGCTGCTCGTCCTGGGCGGCGGATGCAACCTGCTCGTCGAGGATGGCCGCATCGAGGCGGCGGTGATCGCCACCAAGCGCATGCGCACGTTCGAGGTCCACGAGGACCGGGTGGTGGTGGGGGCAGGCAACGGCTTTCCCGACCTCGTGCGACGCTCGCTTCACCTGGGCATCCCCGGCCTGCCGGGCTGCCCCGGCATCCCCGGCAGCGTGGGTGGGGTCGTGTTCATGAACGCGGGCGGGCGCTTCGGGAGCGTGTCCGATGCGCTCATCGAGGTCGAGGGCGTGGACACGCAGGGCCAGCCGTTCCGGCAGACGATCCACCCCGGTGACCTCGGCTACCGATCGAGCCCGTTCCGTGGCTCGATCGTCACCGGTGCGGCGTTCAAGCGCGATCCGGCATGGACGCCGGAGCGCAGCGCCGCGCTCTACCACAAGGCCATGGACTGGAAGCGCGAGAGCCAGCCCCTGGCCGCACGCAGCGCGGGCTGCATGTTCAAGAACCCGTCCGAGGGCATCTCGGCCGGTCGCTTGATCGATGATGCCCAGCTCAAGGGGCTGCGCGTCGGCGGCGCCATGGTCTCGACGCAGCACGCCAACTTCATCGTGAACATCGGCGATGCGACGGCGGCCGACGTGCAGTCCCTGATCGAACAGGTGCGCACGCGCGTGCGTGCCGTGCACGGGGTCGACCTCGAACTCGAGGTCGAGGTCTGGCCTGCCCCGGAGGCGCGGGCCTAGGCCGCGAGTTCGGCGTCCCGCAGGTGCTTGGCCACCGTGATCTTGTTGCGGCCGAAGACCTCCCGCAGGTCCAGGATCTCGATGTCTTCCTCGAAGAGCCGCTCGCCGGAGGCGGCGCGCTCGGTCTGGACGATCGGGGCCAGGGGGGAGTCCGTCTGTCCCGTCACGCGCGCACTCTCGCCGGTGCTCAACTCGACGCGGCTGCCGACGGGGTAGATGCCGTTGACCTCGATGAAGCGGCGCAGGAGGGACGGATCGAAGTGCCCCTGCATGTCCATCATGATGCGGTACGCACGCGTGGGCGACATGCTCGGCTTGTAGGGTCGGACGGCCGTGAGGGCCTCGTAGACGTCGGCCATCTTCACGATCATCGTCGCGCCGGACGGGCGCGCGGCCCGGATGGCGTTCGGGTAGCCCGTGCCGTCCGGGTTCTGGTGGTGGGAGAACGCGACGGCGACGGCCAGCGGATCGGGGTTGCCCCCATCGAGGAGGATCTGTCCGCCGTGCACCGGGTGCATGTTCATCTCGCGACGCTCGTCATCGTCGAGGCGCTTCTGGGAGTGCAGCACCTCGAAGGGAACCCAGGCCTTGCCGATGTCGTGCATGAGAGCCGCGAGCCCGATGCGCTCGATCAGTTGGCGATCATCGGTCAGGTGGCGGGCGAAGTTCAGGGCGATGAAGCAGACACGGATGGAGTGACCGAACGTGAACTCGTCGTACTTCTCGTAGCGCGCGAGACGCATCAGCGAGGTGGTGTCCTGGCCGATGAGCTTGAGGACGTTCTCCACGTAGCCCAGGGCCGGATTCGTGTCGATGTGGTCACCCTTGCACGACTGGACCATGGCGTCCTGCAAGACGCCCACGACGTTCTGGTAGAGCCGTGCCGGCACCTGCAGGTTGAGGGTGTTGAGGAGCTCCGTGTCATCCGCGAGTTCGACGGTCGGCCCGAGGCGGTCGCCGATCGCGTGCTCCACCCGGTCGGCGAAGGACCCGCGGCCGCCCGCGGCCTCGCTGTAGGGCTCCAGGAAGCGCACGTGGCGGCAGCCCGCCTGCTCCAGGGCCAGGTTGGCCGTCGCCGGTGACTCGATGCCCTTGGTGCCACGGGCCGCGAACTCGATAAACGCCGTGAGGTCCTCCCGCGTCGTGTGCGCCCCCAGCGTCAAGCCGCCCGAACCCAGCTGCTCCAGCAGGGAGACCAGGCGTCCGGCCGACATGCTGGCGCCCAGGAGCGGACGCGACTGGAACACCACGAAGCCATCCGCCGTGCCGATCTGCACGCTCGGCCCGGGGTAGGCCTCGAGCAAGCGCCCCAGCCCGGCGTGCAACCCGTCGATCGCGAGCTTCAGCCGGGGATGGGTCTCGGCGTAGATACGCGCGTTCGTCAACGCCACGACGAGTTCGTCCACGAACGCCACGGGCCCCGTCAGTTCCTGGGCACGTTCCTCGTCGCTGAGATGGATGTCGCACATGATCGTTGCTGTTCCTAGGCGGCCTGCGAGTGCTCGTCGTCCGAGCCGGCGTGCTCGGAGGCCTCGGCGTCCGGGGCGGGTGCCGCCGGTGCGCCCGAAGCGGGCGTCGGGGTGTCTTCGCTGTCCATCTTGCCCATGCGCTTGAGGACGGAGCGGGCGAGCTTGCGCACGCTCTGGGGTTCATGCCCGCCGAACGGGCCGAAGCGCGTCCGCTTGAGTTCCTTGAGGAGGATCCAGGACTTGGCCGAGGCGTAGAGCCCCAGGCTGCGAATGGATGCGAGGCGTTCGGGGTGTTCGGGCAGCGGCGTGTGCGTCGCGCGGACATGGGCACACAGGAGGTCCACGATCGCGGCGTGGACGGCGTCCTTGTCCGTGCGGCCGAGGTGCAGGTCGATCAGTGCCGTCAGGTACCCGGTCGTGATGAACTTCGGATCGTGCAACTGGAACAGGAGGAACGCCTCGTCCTCGGGCAGGTCGAGCGCGCGCAGGAATGCGGTCGCCTCGGCCACCAGCTGCCGAGGACGGGCCGCCAGCAGCAGTCGCAGGAGCGGCAGGCGGTCGCGGGTGGGGCGCACGACGGCGGCGGCGGCCTGGGCGCCGTCGAGGCCGGCCAGGGCGGTACGCAGGTCCGCCTCGTGGTCCAGGATGCCTGTGCCCAGCGCCCGGCAGACCTGGTTCAGCTCCCCCAGCTGCTGCCGGTTCTGCGTGTCGATGGCGGCGAGCAGCAGCGGCAGGCGGCGGGGCGCATCCTGGACGACGAAGGCCGGCGTGAGGACGCCGCACGCGCGCAGCAAGGGGGCCTGCCCGGCGAGCAGGAGGTAGTGGACGATGGCCTCCCGCCCCGGGGCCGACGCATCGGGGTTCGCGTCCTCAGCTTGCAGGTACTCGCGCAGCAGCGCCAACTCCGCGGCTCCTGGGCTCGCGAGCAGGCGCGCGGTCAGCGACAGCAGGCCAGCCGACTTCTCGGGGGCCTCGAGATGCGTCAGGTAGTGCAGGACGGCGGCGAGTTGCTCGCCGGCGCACTCGCCCTCGCCGGCGGCGAAGTCATAGTCCAGCGTCGCGGGGAGCGCGGCGAGCTCGTCGACGAGGACGTTGACGTCGTCTTCGATCGCGGCGTCGCGAGCGCGGCCGCCCCCGGGCGGGCGTTGGCCGGCGACCGCGGCGTCCGGCGCGAGGCGCTGGAGGCTGGGCCCCTGACGCCCGAAGTGCTCGCGGCTGACCTTGTAGAGGAGCGAGGTGAACTCACCGCTGCCGGCCTCGCCGCTGCCATCGGAGTAGCCGATGGGCGCCACCTCGGCAGGCCCGTCCAGCGCATCCATCACCGGGCAGACGGCCGTGATGAGCGCGTCGCGACTCTCCAGGGCCTCGGCCGGGACGTCGTCCATGATGCGCGCCAGCATGTCGCCGGCGCCGACGGTCTCGCCGTCTTCGTCGCGCGTCAGGTTGCTGAGCCGGGTAAGGCGCTTCCTGACCTTGGGATGCGCCAGCAGGCCGCGCATGAAGTGCTGGGTGTCGGCCAGCGGGACCGCCGAGCCCGCGTGGCCACCGCGGTAGGGGCCTGCGGCCTTGCGCCCGCCGAACGTGCCCTCGAACCGCAGGTCGATGAGCACCAGGCCCTCGTGCGGGTCGGGCCAGAGGTCGTCGAATCCGAGCCCAGACTCCTTGCGCAGGAAGTTGGCCAGCAGTTGCTTGGTGAAGCCGACGATGGCGGGGGCTTCGACGTGGCCCATGAACTCGACGCCGGCGAGGCCGCCGTGGGCCAAGCGCTCGCGCAGCCAACTCAGCGCGGAGCCGGCAGGGATGTCCACAGCCGCCTGGTCCACGAGCAGTGTCGTGTCGTGGAACAGGATCGTGACGCCGCGCTCGCTGTCGTAGCCGGTGCCGCGAGCAGCGAGGTGCTGCTGGATGTGCTCCACCATGGTGGCCAGCAGGCCCTGCACGCGGGCGTTGGTGTCGGGGTAGATCGAGAGCGACTTCGTGAAGTCGGCCCATGCGCTCGCCAGGGGCAGCCCGGGTGCGGTCCCCGGCTCCTTGCTCGGCATGGCGCTTTCGTGCATCGGTTACCCCACCCAGCCCGCGCTACGGGCCGGGATCCAGCGGTTTCCCTGTCGGCCAGGGATCGCGTGCGACTCAAACCGAAACAGTGCCCGCCCTCATCGGGGCCGAACAATGCCCCATCATCCTGTTCAGGGGCCGGGGAGCAGAGCGTGACCTCGCTTCAGGGCCTCGGGAGCATGGCCGACCCAACGCTCCGGTAGGGGGGACGGCGGGCCTGCGAGGGTCAACGCGTCCCGGGTACGAGACGAGAGGACCCAGCATCCATGGCACGACGCAAGCCGCCGCCCACGCGCCGGGAGCGCCTGCATGACCTGTTCGACTCGACCCTGGGTCGGGTTCTCGCGCGGGGGGTGATCGCCGCGCTGGTCTTCCTGCTCGCAGGCATCGTCATGCGTCAGGCGCGTGCCTACACCTACCGCCTCGACGACTTCCGTGTCCACGAGGAGGAGGTCAGCTTCGTCGGGCTGCCGGACTGGGCCGACGCCCAGATGCAGTGGGCCTTGCAGCCCGAGATGTTCCCGGACTTCTCGATCTCGATCTACGACCCGACGGCCGAATCCGCGGTCCGGGCCCATGCCGAGCGTCATCCGTTCGTGCGTGACGTGGAGAGCGTGCGCGTGCTCTACCCGAATCGCGCCGAGGTGACCGCCCGTCTGCGTGTCCCCGTGGCGCGGGTCCGCGTCTGGTT
>JARGNS010000198.1:0-315 GCA_029213105.1 Planctomycetota bacterium | reverse complement strand
CCGCCCCGGGCAACACCATGACCCAGCGCTGGCGGCTGCTCTCCGACGACGGCTGCCTGCTGCCCGAGGCACCGTACAAGACGTACCTCGCGCGCTTGCCCTACGACCTGCCCGTGGTGTCGGGGCTCACGGAGCGCGCGCCGCAGGATCCGGGCGAGGTCTGGGAGGATGGCTCGGGGCGCGTCGCCGAGGGCATCGCCGCCGCCGGACTCGCCGCACGCATCTACCGTGACTTCGCGGGCCGTGTGGCGGTCGTGCGGGTGGATGTCTCACGCTTCCCGGCCACGCCGAACACCCGGGCGGCTGGCGAGGTCC
>JARGNS010000197.1:6072-6950 GCA_029213105.1 Planctomycetota bacterium | reverse complement strand
AACCGGCTCGGCCTCGCCGAGCTCTCGCCGCAGGAGAGGACCGAGGGTGACGCCCCCAAGGACACCGACGACGTCGCCAAGGAAGAGGCCGCAGAACAACTGCGCGACTACTCCAAGAGCTGGATCGGCCAGAAGATCGAGGGCGTGATCCAGACCCTCAACGCCGTCACCTCGAGCTGGGTCCCCGATACGTGGATCGAGGAGCATGCCGCCACGGTGCCGGAATCCGAGCGTCGCTACGCGACGCTGTTCTCGACCCTGATCCTGTTCGGGCTCATCACGCTGCTGATGTGCGTCGCGACCTACGCCGACACCTACCTCTCCCAGCTCGTGCAGCTGCGCGTGGGCATGGATGTGCGCGAAGAGGTCTGCCGCAAGGTCCTCGATCAGCCCATGACGTTCTTCGATGAGGGCAAGCGCGGCGACATCTTCCAGCGCGCCCTGAACGACAGCTCCGGCTATGCCCGCGGGCTGGCCATGATCCTGGGCACCCTGCGTTCGGTGCAGCAGGTCGGGTCGAGTTTCGTCGTCCTGCTCGTGCTCTCGCCCATGCTCTCCCTGGTCACGATCCTCGGGCTGCCGTTCCTGCTTCCGATGAAGAAGCTCTCGAT
Source organism: Planctomycetota bacterium (assembly GCA_029213105.1). Lineage (GTDB taxonomy): Bacteria > Planctomycetota > PLA2 > PLA2 > JAEUHO01 > JAHEIK01. The sequence goes on along the minus strand of JARGNS010000197.1, from coordinate 6,339 downwards.
GAAGACGCTGAAGCGCTCGCACAAGCGCCAGAAGAAGGCGACAGACCTCGTGGAGACGCTCCACCAGAACCTGTCCGGCGTCCGTACCGTCAAGGCCTTCGGCCTCGAGGAGCGCCGCGTCGAGGACTTCCGCGCCACGGACGAGTCCCTGACCTCGAGTGCGCTGAAGGTGCAGCGGGCCAAGTCGACGTCGATGGCGCTGGTGGCGTTCATCAACAACTTCCTTGCGGTCGCCCTCGTGCTTGGCGGCGGCTGGTTCATCATGCG
>JARGNS010000197.1:0-6062 GCA_029213105.1 Planctomycetota bacterium | reverse complement strand
GGCTACCTCGGCGTCGGCCTGCCGGAGCTCATGCTCTTCATGCTCGTCCTGGTGAACATGTACCAGCCGATCAAGCGCACGATCCGCCAGTCGAACGACCTCCTGGACGCGATGGCGAGCATCGAGCGCACGACCCATGTGCTCGAACTGCCGCCGGGCATGCCCGACAAGCCCGATGCGATCACCTTCCCCGGCGTCACGCAGGGACTGCGCTTCGACAACGTCTCGTTCGCCTACGTCGAGGGGCAGCCCGTCCTCAAGGACGTGTCGTTCGATCTCCCGGCTGGCGCCACGGTCGCCGTCGTGGGGCCCTCGGGCGCCGGCAAGTCGACGCTCTGTGACATGTTGCTGCGCTTCTACAATCCGAGCGCCGGCTCCGTCACCATCGACGGGACCGACCTCCGCGACTTCAAGCGCACCAGCTACCTCGACCGCACGGCATGCGTGACGCAGACACCGTTCCTGTTCCACTCCACGATTCGCGAGAACATCCGCGAAGGCAATCACGACGCGACGGATGAGCAGATCGTGGCCGCCGCCAAGGCCGCCTACATCCACGACCACATCATGAGCCTGCCCGGCGGCTACGACGAGCCCGCCGGCGAGGCCGGCGCGCGCATGTCAGGCGGCCAGCGCCAGCGCATCACGATCGCCCGTGCCCTCGTGCGCGACCCCGCGGTGCTCGTCCTGGACGAGGCCACCGCCAGCCTCGACACCGCCAGCGAGCAGGCCGTGCAGCGGGCCCTCGAGCATCTGCGAGAGGGCCGTACGACGCTGGTCGTCGCGCATCGCCTCTCGACCGTCCGCGACGCGGACCTGATCGTGGTGATGGACGACGGCCGCGTGGTCGAGCAGGGAACGCACGAGGAGTTGATCACCCTCGACGGCCTCTACGCCACCCTCGTGCATCTGCAGGACGTCAGCGCCCGCGAGAGCTAGAGCGAGTCCCGGCGGAACCCGCCGCGCGGCTACGCGGCCCAGGGCGGCCGGAAGCGCTGGCGCAGGGCGCGGCTGGGCGCCTCTTCGAGCACGAGCCCCAGCTCGAGCGCCTCCGGGTCGTCCTCGAGCAGACCGATGGCCTGGAGGCGCGCATGGGAGTCCCAGATGGGCTGATCCCCCTCGAGCACTTCGACCCGCACGCGAACACGCCGCAGGCGCTTGTCCACGAGCGCGAGCTTGCCGTCCTCGAGCCGCAGACAGAGGGCGCGCTTCGCGAGTCCGAGGACCGTGCCCTCGAACATCGGATGGACGTCGTCGCCGCCGTTGTAGATCCGGCAGACCACCGGGTCGTCGGCTGCCCGCAGATCCACGAGTTGCGACGGCAGCCCATGGGCCTCGGCCCCGCAGCAAGCCGGGTCCAGGCCCAGCTTGCGGAGCTGCTTCTCCATGAGGGGGCGGGCGAAGCGGAAGCCGACGTAGCAGTACTGCCGGTCGTCCGGGCGGTAGTCCAGTCGCACGAGTTCCAGGTGCACCTTCAGGCGGTGGCGCCGGAAGCGGGCCACGCAGGCCCCCCGGAAGTGGGTCTCGGCGAGCACGAAGGGGTCGATGTCGGCGCCGGCGGCAGCACCCGGCTGAAGGACCTCGACCGGGAAGCGCAGGAGAACGCCGCCGGAGGAGAGGTCGAGGGAGATGCCGCGGAGGGGCGTCTGGCTGCCGCGCACCTCGACGTCGAGCGCGAGCGGATGGCGGATGGCGGACCGCTTGCCCCAGAGAAAGGCGCGCAGCGGGTCAGCCGTGGAAGTCGATGCCATCGATCCCCTATCGACGCCTGGCCGCGCGAGCATGAGCCAGGCGTCTTGCCCTGACACACGCGCGGCCCCGCGAGGGGCTCGAACTCGGGGCCCGTGGGCTTCCCGCGACCTGCGGGCTAGAATCCGCCCATGCAGTTCCACGTCGCAGGGTCCGATGGTCGTCCGGTGCGGGCAGTCGCCCATGGCCCGGAGGGCGGCCCCACGGTGCTCGTGGCCCACGGCTTCAAGGGGTTCAAGGACTGGGGCATGTTCCCCTGGATCTGCGAGCAACTGGCGGCCGCAGGCCTGCGCGCCATCCGCTTCGACTACTCCCACAACGGCGTCGAGGCCTCCGACTTCGATCGGCTGGACCTGTTCATGCTGGACACGCCCTCCCGCCACCAGGAAGACCTGCGTGCCCTGGCCGCGAGCATCGAAGGCCCCTTCGGGCTGCTGGGCCATAGCCGCGGGGGCGGCGACGCCATCCTGTTCGCGGCGGGCGAGCCGCGGGTGAAGGCCGTCGCCACGCTCGCCTCCGTGGCGACGACCGTCGTGGACGTGCCGGACCTCGAGTCCCACCTGCGCGAGAGCGGCTACTACCCGTTCCCCAATGCCCGGACGAAGCAGCTCATGCCCGTCGGCCGGCACGCCTTCGAGGACGCGCGCGCCCACAGCATCGAGGACCGCGCGGCCGAGCTGAGCTGTCCGCTGCTCCTGGTGCATGGCGACGCCGACACCTCGGTGCCCCCGAGCGCCCAGCAGCGCCTCGCGGAGGCCCAGCCGTCTGCGGACACGCTCACCATCGGCGGCGCCGGTCACACGTTCGGCGCCGCGCATCCCTTCGCGGGCGCAACGCCGCACCTCGAGGAGGCCCTGGCCCGCATCACGCCGTTCTTCCGGGAACACCTCGCGTAGCGCCCTCGAGCAGACGCTCGAGACTGCGGGCGACCACCGGCGTCGCGAAGGCCGCGTCTGCCCGCGCGCGCGCCTCGACCCCCATCGCGCGTGTCTGCTCGCGCTCGCTCGCCATGCGCGTCACGGCCGCGGCCAGGATCGCGGCCGTCTCGTCGACGAGGATGCCGGTCACGCCGTCCGTCACGAGCTCGGGCAGCATGCCGCGGTGCGTGGCGAGGCTCGGCACCCCCAGCGCCATCCCCTCGCGCAGGGCACGGCAGGTCGGATCACTCCCCGGCACCAGCAGGATCTGGGCCTCGAGCGAGGCCACGGCGCGCGCATACGCCTCGCCGCGCAGGTAGCCCGTGAAGTGCACGACGTCGCCCAGGCCCATGCGCCGCACGGGCTCACGCGCCACGCTCTCCTCGTGGGTACCGCGGCCGATGGCCACGAGGGACGCCGGCACGCCGGCGGCCTTCCAGGCGGCGACGGCGTCCCAGAGCATCTCGAAGCGCCGGTGGGTCTGCATGCGGGCCACGATGCCGACGAGCAGGTGGTCGGCCGGCACGCCGGCCCGGGCGCGCAGATCCGCGGGGCCCGCCGCACGCGCACGCAACGCCTCGACGTCGAGGGGCGGCGCCGCCTGGACGAGCGCCGCGGGCCCGAGGCCGAAGCCGGCGAGTTGCTCGCGGGCACGCTCGCAGAGCACGAGTGCCCCCGCGCCGCGCACCAGGGCCTTGCGGTCGCGCGCATCGGGTTCGCTCAGGCCATCGCCGAACCAGAGCCGGACGACCGGCACCCCGACCCCCGCCGCCGCACGCAGGGCGAGGACATGGTCGTTGCGCTGGGTGGTCACGATCGCGGCCGGGTTCTCGCGCGCGATCCAATGCCGCAGCCGGCGCACGTCGCGCCAGTTGCGTAGCGGCGCGCTGTGCTTGGCCAGGGTCGCGCCCGTGGCGGCCAGGCGCAGGCCCCGGGCCTCGGCCGCAACATCCGCACGGTCGGGCTGGCCGGCGGGGGCCCGGCCCACGGCGACGTGCACCTCGTGGCCGCCGTTCCCCATCGCCGCGGCCAGATCGAGGCTCGGCTCGAGGGGGCCCGTCCGCTTCCAGTTGCTGATGGTCCAGAGCAGCTTCACTCGATGGGCTCGTCCAACACCACGATCTTCTGCGCGAGGGCGGCGGCCACCTCGCTCGCCACGGCGCGCGTGTCCTTCATCGGGGCGGGCGCCACGTGGCGGTAGAGACGGTACCAGCGCAGTCGCTCGCTGCGGGTGACGGACACCGGGATCGAGGCCGCCAGCTGGGCCAGGTTCTTCACGCACCGACGCGCATCCACGGGCTTGGGATACGGGAAGAAGCGGCAGTGATCCGTGTCGATCACGCGGAAGCCGACCACGCGCGGGCCTTCCTCGACCAGCACGTTCACGCCCTTCAGATCCCCGTGGTACACGCCGCCAGCATGCAGCGCGCCCAGCCAGAGTGCGCTGGCCTCACGCAGGGCCACCTGCCGACGTCGATCGCTCCCGGCGTAGAGCTCGCGCGCCAGGTGATCGAGTCGCGGCAACTTCGAGAGGTCCTCGAAGAGCGTGAAGGTGCGGCCGTCGCGTTGGACGAACGCGAGGGGCTTCGCCGTCCCCACCCCGAGCACGCCGAGCATGTGCGCATGGCGGTAGCCCGCGGCGTGCCGCTGCGGGGCCAGGCGATCGCGCAGACGCCCGAAGGCCGACGCCGCACGGCGTTCCTTGACGACGATGTCGCCATGGCGCGTGACGACCCCTTTGCGGCCCGCCTTGGCCAGACCGGGGCGCCCCGGCTGGGCCTCGCGATCGTGGGCGCGCAGCACCGCCTCGAGGCGCTCGAGGGAGAGGTCACGCCGGCGCGCGCCGCGTCCCGCGCCGACGTCCCGCGTGTAGACGGTGCTCTCCTTGAAGCAACGCTTGCCGCGGCTCGCCCGCCGTCGGCGCTCCAGCTTGCGCACGGCGTCCATGACGTCGGCCGTTGGCAGCTCGCAGCGACCGCCGTCCGTCTGGTAGCGATCGAGCACGACCATCCACTCCTCCGGCGTGAGAACCGCCTGGAGCGAGTGAAGCCAGCGCGCCATCGACGCGAGGCGCGCAGCACGCGGCACGGAGGCCCCCATGCGCGAGCGGTGCAAGTCGGTCAGGTAGAGCGCGCAGGCGTCGCCGGGACCGGGCCCCGCCAGCACGTTGCCGCTGTGCAGGTCGCGATGATCGAAGCCCGCGTCATGCATGGCACGGATGAGGACCGAAAGCCGACCGAGCAAGGCACGCCGCTTGTCGGCGGGCTGCACGGGGAGCACCTCGTGCACGGGGCGCACGTTCGGCAGGAACGCCGCGATGAAGAACGACGCGTGCAGCATCCCCCCCCGCCGCTGCTCGCCGTAGGCCAGGGGCTGGGCGACAGGCAGCCCGGCGGCATCCAGGAAGCGCGCCGCGCGGTACTCCTGGTGGGCACGGCTGCGACGCACGAGGGACTGCATCCGCTCGGTACTCGAGCGGATGCGATGCACCTTCAACAGCACGGTGCCGTAGTCGGGCAGGACGACCCGGCTCGTCAGCCGGCTCATGGACGGCCGCAGGGACTCCCCCGCCTGCGCGACGGCCATGGGATCGTGGAGCACCTGGGTGTGCAGCACGGACTCGCGCTCCGGCACGACCTCCCCCCGGAACCCCGCGAGATCGAAGGCCTGGGCCTCGGCGGCAGATCCGGCGCTCATGCGTCGGCCTCCGGGCGCGGGGCGCCCGTCACCCGCCACCACAGCCCGCGCAGCGTCAGCGAGCCCCGACGGGCCCGTGCGCGCGCCGCCCACGCGGTCCCGTCCCCGTCGCGCCCTGCGTAGCCGGCGTAGAAGGCCTCCGCATCCCAGCGCGTCAGCACGGTCCCCTTCAGCCGGTGCTTGGCCAGCGAACGCTCGAAGCGTGCGAGGTTGGCGACGCGGGGCGTGTCCGCGAGCGGTGACGCCCCGGATGCGGCGCGGTCGAGATCGATCACCAGCACGGGCCCGGCGCCCGTGACCAGGAGGTTCTTGGGGTGCAGGTCGGCATGCGCGACGCCCGCGTCGTGCAGGGCGCGCACGGCCGCGCCGGCGCGCTGCAACGTGAGGGCGGGGTCCGCAGCGCCGCCGCCGGCCGGATCGCTCCCCTGCAGCCAGGCCTCGAGGTCGACGGCGCCCGCCTCCTCGCGCGTCAGCAGGAAGCCGGTCCAGCCGCCCTCGTCGCCCTGCACGACCGCGCCCGCGACCTGGAGCACGGGCACGCCGGCCTCCTGGAGGGCGGCGTGCAGCACGAGCTCGTCGAGGGGACGCAGGCGCCCGCGGAAGCGCGCGCCGCGCACGGCACGCAGCAGGCCGCCCTTGCGGTAGGGCCGCACGAGGAGGGCCCCTCCCTCGGCCTCGATCCGCCCCAGGGGAGCCCTG
>JARGNS010000196.1 GCA_029213105.1 Planctomycetota bacterium | reverse complement strand
GGCGACGAGGAACGCGGCCCGCCGCCCAAGACGATCGTGCTGTTCACCGGCGATACCTGGCGCTGGGATCATGTCTCGGCCTACGCCCCCAAGGGCGCCGAGGTCGTCGCACCCCAGACCCCGCACCTCGACAAGCTCGCCGCCCGCGGCTGGCGCTTTGTCGATGCGCGCACCCCGGTCCCGCTGACACTCCCGGCACACACCACCATGCTCGCGGGCCTGCCGCCCGCCGCCACCGGCGTGCGCCTCAATACCTACGGCCGGCTCGCCCCCGCCGCGCAGCGAGGCTTCCCCCTCCTGCCCGAGGCCCTGCGCGCCGAGGGCTGGAAGACGGGCGCCTTCGTCTCCGCCGCCGTGCTCGGCACACGCTACGGTCTCGATGAGGCGTTCGACCACTACGATGACGGCGGCCTGGCCGACACCTCGAAGGCCAGCGTCGCCGAGCGACCGGGCGCGGAGACGGTCAAGCGCGCCCTGCGCTGGCTCCGCAAGCACGAACCGACCGACTCCGTCTTCGTCTGGATCCACATCTTCGAGCCCCACGCCCCGTACGCCGTCAATGGGCGCTACGCGGGCGACATCGAGGCCGGCGATGCGGTCTTCGGCATGCTGGCCGACGGCCTGGCCCGCATCCGGGGCGAGGACGCGGCGATCCTCTTCACCTCCGACCACGGCGAGATGATCGGAGAACTCGACGAGCGCACCCACGGCTTCCTGCTGGCGGACGGCGTGCTGCGGGTGCCCTTCCTGCTGCATGTGCCCGGGCGCAGCGCGGCGGTGCGCACGGATCCCGCCGACCTGGCCGACGTCGCGCCGACCCTGGCCGATCTCGCCCAGGTGCCGTGGCCCCAGCACGACGGCCCCGGCGCCGGACGCAGCCTGTTCGTGCAGGCCCCCGCCGACCGGGTGCGGTTCGCCGAATCCCTCTACGGCCACCAGCTGCACCGCTTCGCCCAGCTCTCCGCGGCCCAGGACCGCAGCGGCATGCTGATCGATGCGGGCCAGGGACGGACCCACTTCCTGCCGGCCTCCCCCTGGCAGGTCGTGCTGCGCGAGACCCTCGTGCCCCAGGACCGCCCGAACGTCCACCACCTCGACCAAGCGCTTGCAGAATACAGGAAATCAGAGCACGCCGAGCGCATGGGGCGCGGCAACGAGGCGGCCGGCGGCTACGGGGGCGGCGGCCCGGTCACCCCGTTCCTGGATCCGGAGGCCAACGCCCGCCTGCGCGACCCCCACGGCCTGGGCATCCTCTCCCACTACGAGCTCGACAGCCTGAAGGTCCAGGTCCTCAACCGCCGGCTGCCCCCCCAGCTGCGCGGACGGGCCCTGCGAGCCGCGCTCGAGCGCCTCCAGCAGATGGACACCCCCGGCCTCCTGGGCGCCAGCCCGGAGCGCGCCTTCTGGGAGGGCGAGGGCTGGAACCAGCTCGGCCTGCTGGAGCAGGGCGCCGGCGGGACCTTCCGGAAGGCGGAAGAGGCCTACCTGCGGGCCTTCGAGCTGGGCCGCAAGGACACCGAGACCCTCACCCGGGCGTGCGGCGCCAACGCCGTCGGCCGCGAAGCGGCCATGCTGGAGCGCTTGGAGCAGCTCGGCCGGCAGGTCCCGGAGCTCGGCTGCCGCTATTGGCTGCTGCGGACCTCCCTCACCCACGCCCTGGTGAACGCAGGCACGCTGCCGGCCTCGGCCCTCACCGCGGCCTGCGCGGCCGCAAAGCCCCATTGTCAGGACCGCAAGGACGCCGCGCGGCTCGAACGCACCTGCCGGTGACGCCCGCGGGCTGACAACCGCCTACACCGTGTGGGTATCCGCTTTTCCCCACGGTGCTTATGACAAGGGCATGACCCATTCCGGGTGTTCTATCCGGCCGTAGGAGGGGGACCCTGCCGTTGGGAGCGGCGGGTCCACCGGATCCCCAGGATCCGGGCCTTCGGGATCGTGGTCCAAGTACGGGTGAGAGGGCGTTTCACGACGCATTCAAGCCACACGATCCACGTAGCAGCAGTTCTCGAGAACACAGGATCGATCGATGCGCAACAACATCCGACTCGCACTCGTTCTCTTCGTCGCGCTCGCATTCGTCGCGTGCCGCGGCCGTCGCGCCATCGTCCCCACTGCGGGTGGCGATGCGCCGGTCGAGGTCGTCGAAATGCAGCCCGCCGAGGGTGCGTCCGAAGACATGCCCCCCGCCGCCGCCATGGCGGACAGCACGGGAGACACGTCCTCTGGCGCCGACGGCATGGCCGGCGACCTTGCCATGCGCAAGGCCGTCGAGGCCGACAAGGTCCGCTTCGTCGTGAAGCAGAAGCTTGAAGCCGCCCAGACGCACATTCGCAACGGCGAGTACCACGAGGCGGAGAAGCTTCTCCTCGAGGCACGCAACCTGAACCCGTCGGACCGCGACGTGAACTGGGAGCTGCGCGAGGTACAGGGCCTGCTCGGCCGCCGCACGCAGGGCGCCGACGGCTACGCCGCGCGCCAGGCCGAGGTCGCCAACGTCCGCATCGACGAGCAGCGCACCAAGGCTGCCCGCCTCGCGAACATGGGCCGCATGCACCTGGCCAACGGTCACTTCGACAACGCCATCGAGTCGTTCGACGACGCGCTGTTCATCATCAGCAGCTCGCCCTACGAGATCGACTGGGGCACGCTGAAGAAGGACGCCACCGACGGCCTGCGCCAGGCGAAGTTCGCCAAGACGCAGGACGCCCGCCTCAACCGCCAGCGTGCGGTCGAGGACGGTCTCCAGGAGATGGCCGCCGCCGAAGAGCAGCGCCTGATCCAGGAGATGGAGCGCCTCGAGCGCATCATGGGCGCCTCCGTCGAGGCCTTCCAGCGCGAGGAGTTCGCCGAGGCCGAGCGCCTGGCCAACTCGATCCTCGAGCTGCAGCCCGACAACACCAAGGCCCGCGAGATCCAGCTCGCCGCCAGCCGTGCCCGCCACAGCAAGGTCGAGGTGAACCACCTCCGCCGCGAGAAGCGCGCCTTCCGCCAGTGGCTCGACGACATCCAGGCCACGCGCGTCCCGCAGCAGAAGATCCTGCAGTGGCCCAGCCGCAAGTTCTGGGAGAAGATCTCCTCCGTCCGCGCCAACAACCGCCCCACGTTCGGTGAGACGCAGACCGACCCCGAGGCCGCCGAGCTGATGGCCAAGGTCAAGGGCACGAGCGTCAACCTCGCCGTGGACAACCAGGAGTTCCAGGAGGTCGTCAAGACCCTCCAGATCCAGACCGGCTACAACATCATGGTCGATCCCCGCATCGCGTCGGAGATCAACGAGAACCCGGTCGCCGCCCTGAACCTGTCGGACGTGTCGCTCGCGACCGCCCTCACCATGCTGCAGAGCGCGGCTGGCGAGGACGTCGTCTGGACCACCAAGGGCAACATCGTCTGGTACACGAAGAGCGAGTTCATCCAGACCAACCTGCAGGTCCAGATCCACGCGGTCGCCGACCTCACGAGCGGTCTCACGAACTTCCGTCCTCCCCAGATCCAGCTGGTGGGCCCCGACGACGTGTCGGATGAGGACAACCCGCTGTTCGGCGGTGAGGAAGAGGAGCCGGTCTACCCCTACGGGCAGGTCGACGAGCTCATCGAGCTGATCAAGAGCTCGGTCAACCCGGCCTTCTGGGAGAGCACCGACGGCGCCGACATCCGCAGCCAGGGCGAGCAGACGCTCGTCGTCAAGGCCACGGGTGAGGTGCAGGAGCAGGTCGCCCGCTTCCTCGACGATCTGCGCGGCTTCGCCGGCATCGTCGTGACGGTGGAGACGCGCTTCCTCGAGGTCAGCGAGAACTTCCTCCGCGACGTCGGCGTCGACTTCCGCGGCCTGGGCGGTCAGACGCCCGGCACGCTGGTCAACCTCGATGACGTGACGAACGGTCTCGAGGATCAGGCCTCGTCCGGTTTCGACAACGGTGGTGCTGGTCTCCCGGCCGCCGCCGCGCTGAACCCGTCCGCGGGTGCGTACTTCAACGATGGCGCCGACGGCGACTTCCGTGCGCGCACCGAGAACATCTTCGACAACCCCCTGGGTAGCGTCCTCTCCAGCGTCGGTGGCAGCAGCTTCACCCTCGCCTATCTGGACGACCTCGAGATGTCGATGATCGTTCGCGCCACGGAGAAGAGCCTCTCGGCCCGCACGCTGACCGCCCCGGTCATCACCGTCTACAACACGCAGCGCGCGAACCTGACGGTCGTGAACCAGCTCAGCTACATCCAGGACTTCGACGTCGAGGTCGCCCAGACCTCGTTCATCGCGGACCCGATCGTCGGCATCATCCAGGACGGCCTCACCCTCGACGTGCGCCCGACGGTCTCCAACGACCGCCGCTACATCACGCTCGAGCTGCAGCCGACCGTGGCGGATCTGCTCGAGCCGATCCCCACGTTCGCGACGTCGCTCGCCGCCGCGTTCGCGCCGGTCATCATCCAGCTGCCCGAGCTGCGCCTGCAGCAGGCTCGCACCACGGTCCGCATCCCGGACCAGGGTTCGATCCTCATCGGTGGCCTCAAGACCATCACGACGGTGGATCGCGCGTCGGAGACCCCGCTCTTCGCCAAGATCCCGCTGCTCTCGTTCCTCTTCAGCCGCAAGGGCCGGAGCGACGAGGTCAACCACGTGATGATCCTCGTCCGCGCTCAGATCACGGATCTGACGATGGAAGAAGAGGCGCTCATGGGCGGCGACAACTAAGTCGCGACCCGCAGCAGCACGAAGCCTGGGGCCCCGCTTCTTTGTTTCGGGCGTGCGCCCCCCCCCCCCGCGCTGCGCGCAGGCAGGACCCGCCACACAGTACGTGCACGACATGCACGCTTCGCCGGCTCGCGTGCGTAGCTCGAGGGCCCCTCTGGGAACCGCGCCTGGGCGGCGCGACGGGTCGTCTCGTTGCCGTTCCGCCTGGACATGACCGCCGTGGGGTGGACCGCCTGTAGGAGCGACCCCGCCGACGCTGCGCCGGCGTGTGCTCGCCCGCGATCCCCGGGAAGGCTCACGCAAGGCGGTTCGCGGGCCGGCTCAGGGCCGCGAGGGCCGTCCCGCCTACCCGACGCCGTACTGGTCGCGCAGGAGGGCGACCAGGGGACGCATGTCGTCCAGCGTGTGGTCGGCGCGCACCTCGCCGCAGGCGTTGGCGTACTTGCCGCCTGCGCCGCTGTAGTGGACCGTGTGCATCCCGGCGTCCTGGGCGGGCGCCACGTCATGCAGGGGCCTGTCGCCCACGTAGAGGGCCCTGGAGGGCTCCACGCCCGAGCGACGGCAGGCCAGGGCGTACAGCTTCGGGTTGGGCTTGGAGACGCCCACCTGATCGCTGAAGAAGATCGCGCGCGGGTCGAAGTACGGCAGGGCATCCAGCCGGATGAGCTTCTCGGCCTGCTTGACCTGCAGGCCGGCGCTGATGACCCCCAGGCGTGTGCCCGCCGAACGCAGGGTCTCCAGGGTCACCCGCACGTCCGGCAGCATGTGCAGCCCCTCGCTCTTGGTGCGGTGGTAGGCCACGACCCCCGCCGCCACGAGCACGGCACGGTTGCGGCCGTCCACGGCCTCGGGCCCCAGGCGGTCGAGCAGGCGATCGAAGTGCCCCGCGTAGTTGCTGGCGAACTCGGAGACGACCTCCGCCAGCTCCCCCACGCCCTCGTCCAGGCCGATATCGAGACCGGCCTCGATCATGGCGCCGATCGCCGCGCGCCGCGCACGCTCCGAGAACGCGGTGGTGCTGTAGAGCGTGTCGTCGACGTCGAAGAAGACGATGTCCAGCTGCGGGGTAGCCATGGGCCCGAGCATACCCGCGCGACCGCCCACGGCGTGGGCCTTGCGCCGGCCGGGGCCGTCTGGGCGTCGTGCGCCGGCGGGAGGGCCGCCTAGGCCTGGGGAATCGCGGCGATCACCGCGATCTCGACGCGCGCCCCCTTGGGCAGCTGCGCGGCCTGCACGGCGAGGCGCGCGGGCCGGCTCGTGCTGAAGGCGCGGGCGTAGACGTCGTTCACGGCGCCGTAGTCGGCCATGTCCGCCAGGTAGACGTCGCAGCGCAGCGCGTGCTCGAAGCCGCTCCCCGCGACCGCCAGGACCGCCGCGAGGTTGCGCATGACCTGCTCGGCTTCGGCCACGGCGTCCCCGGCGCCGACCATGGTGCCCGTCGCCGGGTCGAGGGCGATCTGGCCGGCGGTGTAGACGACGTCGCCGTGGATGACGGCCTGGCTGTACGGGCCGATGGCCTCCGGGGCGGCCTGGGTGCTGACAATCGTGCGCTCGCGCATGGCGTTCTCCACAGGACGGGCTCCGGCGCCGTCAGGCGCGGACGCGGCCGGTGCGGCTAGGCGTCTCCGAGCTGGGCTTGGCGGCGGGCGTTGCGCGCCCGCAGCTTCTCGATGTCGTCGGAGGGCACGGCTTCGATCAGGCGCCGCGTGTAGGCCTCGGCCGGGTTGGCGTAGATGGCGTCGGACGGGCCGTACTCGACGATCCGCCCCGCATTCATCACGGCCATCGTGTCGGACATGAACTTCACGACCGAGAGATCGTGGCTGATGAAGATGTACGTCAGCCCGTGCTTCGCCTGGAGGTCGCACAGGAGGTTGAGCACCTGCGCCTGCACGCTGACGTCCAGGGCGGAGACCGACTCGTCGCAGACGATGAAATCCGGGCTTACGGCCAGGGCCCGCGCCACGGAGATGCGCTGGCGTTGACCACCGGAGAACTCATGCGGGTAGCGGTTCACGTGCTCGCCGCCCAAGCCGACTTCCTCGAGCAGCACGACGGTCCGATCGAGGCGCTCGCGCTTCGTCGCGTAGAGCGAATGCAGGATCATCGGCTCGGCGATCATCGTGCCGACGGTCATCCGCGGGTTCAGCGACGAGTAGGGATCCTGGAAGATGATCTGCATGCGCCGGCGGTAGGCCGCCCGCTCGCGATCGGGCATCCCGATCAGCTCCTGGCCGTCGTACGTGACGCTGCCCCCCAGGTGCACGCCCCCGCCGGGTCGCACGAGGCCCAGCAGGGCACGCCCGATGGTCGTCTTGCCGCAGC
>JARGNS010000195.1:4381-7129 GCA_029213105.1 Planctomycetota bacterium | reverse complement strand
AAGCGCGATGGCGAGACGAAGGCACGCGCCTCCTTCGAGAGCCATGCCGCCCGGCAGACCGAGGATTTCCTCCTCTCCGTGGGACGCAGCCCGCGCGCGGTGGGCTTCTCCGTACTCAGCCACAAGGAAGCCGAGAAGGACGGCACGTTCATGATGGTCGTGGCACCCCAGAGCCGCGTCGCCGAGCACGAGCGTGCCTCACGCGATGTCATCTTCGTCGTGGACACGAGCGGATCCATGGAGGGCGACAAGATCAAGCAGGCCCGTGAGGCCCTGCGCTACGGCGTGGCCACCCTGGGGCCCGACGACCGCTTCAACCTGATCGGCTTCGCGTCTGCGACGCGCCGTTTCCGGGATGGGCTGGTCCCTGTCACCGACGCCAGCCGCAAGAGCGCCGCGGACTGGATCGAGCGACTGCAGGCCAAGGGCGGCACCGACATCCACTCGGCGCTGACCGAGGCCGTCGCCCTGGCGCAGGCCGAGCGCAGCACGATGGTCGTGTTCCTCACCGATGGGTTGCCCTCGGTAGGCGTCCAGAACGCCCCGGACATCCGCAAGGGCATCGCAGCCGCCAACACGAGCAAGGCAAGGATCTTCACCTTCGGCGTGGGTCATGACCTCGATGTGGCCCTGCTGGACACGATCGCGGAGGAGACCGGCGGCACCCGGGACTACGTCGCGCCCGGCGAGAACATCGAGATCGTCACGAGCCGGTTCTTCCGCAAGGTGTCACGGCCTGTCCTGACCGATGTGAAGCTCGAACTCGGCAGCGGTGTTCGCGACGTGTACCCGCGCCACATCGGGGACCTGTTTGCGGGCACGCAGGTCGTCGTGTTCGGCCGCTACCGCGAGGCTGGCGCGCGCACGATCGCCCTCTCCGGTCGACTCGCCGGCAAGACCGTGCGGCACGAGCACCAGGCCCTCTTCCGTGCCAGCCCCGGGCCGGACTATCTGGAGCGCCTGTGGGCCCATCGCAAGGTGGCCTTCCTGCTGGACTCGATCCGACTGCACGGCACCAACAAGGAAGTCGTCGACGAAGTCATCGCCCTGGGAACCCAGCACGCCATCGTGACGCCCTACACCTCCGGTCTCGTGGTGGAGGAATCCGTCGAGACCGACAACGACCTCCCCTTCGGCGAGGGCGGCCGCTTCGGCAATGCGCCCTTCGAGGGGCCGTCCAACGACGGCACGATCGGTCTGGGCGGCGGCGCGGGCGGCGCCTTCCGCAGGCGCGGCGGTGGGCGCGACTTGGGCACCGGAGGCGGCGGACGCAAGAAGTTCGACGACGCGGCCGATGACGCGCTGCGCTGGCTGGCCGCCCATCAGTCGCCGAGCGGTGGCTGGTCGGCCCGCGACTTCGATCGGTTCTGCGACGGCAAGCGCGCGACGCCCTGGGACCAGGAGGTCCACCGCGGCCAAGCCGCACGGGACGTCCACGTCACCGCCCAGGCAACGCTGGCGTTCCTGGGAGCCGGCTACACGAACCGGGGACGCCACCCGTTCGCCAAGGTGGTGAGCCGGGCCCTGCGCTACCTGAAGAGCGTTCAGGATCCGGAAGGCTGCTTCGGGCCGCGCCGTGATCCGTCGTTCCTGCTCGGGCACGCCCAGGCTGCCCAGGCCATGGTCGAGGCCTACGCCATGACGGGCAGCCCGATCTGGAAGGGCGCCGCCCAGCGGGCGCTGGACTTCCTCGCCCTGGCGCGCCAGCCCTACGGCGTCTGGGGCCGCGGACTGAAGTCGAAGGACGCCGACCTGCGCGTCACGGCGTGGGCCGTTACGGCCTACCTGGCCGCCGACCTGATGAACCAGGACCAGCGGCAGCGCGGCAAGCCGGAGGCCTTGACTGTCGACGTGGCGTTCCTCGAGGACGTGCGCGACTGGGTCAAGCAGGTCGCCGACTCGAACGACGGCGGCGTCCGCGATGAGGCACTGCCGTCCGCCACCACGACGCATGCTGCGGCTGCCGGCATGATCGGCTGGCTGCGGGTCCTGCTCGGCGCCGATCCGCGCAAGGACCCCGCCG
Source organism: Planctomycetota bacterium (assembly GCA_029213105.1). Taxonomy (GTDB): domain Bacteria; phylum Planctomycetota; class PLA2; order PLA2; family JAEUHO01; genus JAHEIK01. Next base: position 5,106 of record JARGNS010000195.1, on the reverse strand, counting down.
TGCAGCTCTGCGCCAAGCGCGTGGCGCCGGCTTTCGTGGACCGCCACCCGACCGGTGAGGAGGCATACTTCGGGACGTACCTGCTGTTCCAGGTCGGCGGTCGAGCCTGGGACGGCTGGAAGCGCGCCCTGGACTCGTCGTTCGGGCACGCGGCGCGGCAGGAACAGGAGGGCGACTACTGCGTCAAGAAGGGCTCCTGGACCCCGATCGGCGCCCCGTCACGCGCAAACGGCCGCGTCGGCGCCACCGCGCAGCACGCCATGGAGTTGATGGCCTTCTACCGCTACGACAGGCTGATTCGCTTTGCCGACCGCCCCGCGGGGCCCACGACCGCACCGGCCAGGCCCCTCACGGCCGCTGAGGCCTCGAAGGCCCTGAAGCGCCGCAAGGAGGCGGCCAGCAACACGGACCTCGAGACACACGCCCGAACCCGGCGCGTGGCCGGCAAGACCTTTGCCCAGGAACGCTCCGGGCGCTGGGTCGATGCGGCCTGGGACCGCGCCGTCACCCCGAAGCCCATCCCCTCCCTGAGCGAAGCCTGGTTCGCGCTGACCCGCAGCAACGCTGAGGCGCGCAAGTACCTGGCGCTCGGCGATCGGCTCGTCGTGGTGATCGACGGCCAGCCCTACGAGGTCACGCCCGCGAAGTAGACCCTGGCGACCCCGCGCCGCCGGACCGGCGGCGCGGGGCCGGGCCAGCCGGTCTGCTGGCCGCGGCGTCCTTCC
>JARGNS010000195.1:272-4309 GCA_029213105.1 Planctomycetota bacterium | reverse complement strand
GGGTTCGGCTCATGGGTAGGCACATGCGGTTCATGGGATGGCTCGCAGGTCTGGGCTGCGTCGCACTGCTGCTCGCCAGCTGCGGTGGCGCATCGACGGCCGTCGGCCAAGGCACGGCAGCACTCGGCACCATCGCGCCGGCCACCATGAACGCCGCCACCGGCGGGCCGTTCACCATCACGGGGGCGCGTCTGCAGTCACTCGGCGGCACGACCATGCAGGTGACGTTCACCGCCGTCGGTGGTGCGACACCTTTCGCCGGCGGCACCTCCGATGAGCTGACCGTCCCGGCGGCGCTGACGGCCCCGAACACGATCACCGGCACGCTGCCCCCCGTCTGCCTCGCGGGGGATACGACCCTCGCCGTCAGCATCTCGGCGCTGCTGCCCACGGGGATCGAGACGGTCCCCACCGGGGCGAGCCTCCTCCTGCTCGGTCCGACGGTCACGGGCTTCGCCCCCACCGCGCCGCCCATCGGCGGGCCGGGCGTGCCCGTCACGGTCACGGGCGCCAACTTCGGCCCCGTGGGTTCGACCGCGCAGATCACGTTCACCGCGGCGGCCGGCACGCCGTTCCTGAACGGCACCTCCGCGACGCTCGTGATTCCGAACGCGACCATCGACTCCACCGGCCAGATCAGCGGGCTCACGCCCAACCCCCAGACCCACGCGGTCGTGGCGGCGTCGGTCACGGTGCGGATCCCCTGCGGTTCCACGGCCACGGGCGGAGCCGGTGTCGTGGCGAACTTCGGCATCCCGGGTGTGGACGGCACGCTGCAGTACCAGTTCGTACCGCACCGCCTCTACAACCAGGCCGGTACCGCGGTCCAGACGAGCGGGCTCGACTTCCCCAACACGCAGACACGCGACCTGGCAGCTATCCGCGTGCAGCTCGTCCGGGTCAGCGACCAGACCGTGCTCGCCAGTACGGCGTCCGCTGCCGATGGCACGTACTCCTTCGACATGAACGTCGCCGTCCCCACGGTCATCCGCGTACTGTCCCGCTCACACGCGGGGCCGGTGATCCAGGTCGTCGACAACAACAATGGCAACGCCCTGTGGGCCATGGACTCCGCCCCGTTCACGATCAACGGGACCCGCCACACGATCGATCTCACGGCCACGACCGGCTGGGGTGGCGCGAGCTACACGGGACCGCGCCTCGCGGCTCCCTTCTCGATCTTCAGCACCCTCTGGGGCGCCACGCAGCGCATCCTGGCCAGCGTCGCGCCGCAGCCCGTATTCCCGGACCTGCAAGTCAACTGGAGCCCGGGGAACAACCAGGCTGCTGCGTTCTGGAACGGCAGCTTCATCATGTTGCGTGGCGCGGATGGCGTGAACACCGACGAGTTCGACACCCACGTGCTCGTGCATGAGTGGGGTCACTACTTCGAGACCAGCTTCTCGCGCTCGGACAGCCCTGGTGGCCAGCACTTCCTCAACGGCAGCTACCACCCGAGCCTGGCCTGGGGTGAGGGCTGGGCCACGGGACTCGCGGGCATGCTGCTGGAGCCGGACTCGGTCTACAGCGACACCAGTGGCCCCCAGAACGCCAGCGGCTTCATGACCGACATCGAGCGACGCCTGGCCCAGGGGGCAGGATCGTTCGGCTGGTACAACGAGTGGACCGTCTGGGAGTTGCTCTACGACCTCTCCGATGCCAACAACGAGGGCCCCCACGACACGCTCTCGCTCGGCATCCAGAACCTGTTCAACTCCCTGGCAAACGGTCAGAAGAACACCGATGCCTCGGTGAGCGTGTTCTCGTTCATCCACTCGCTCAAGGCCGACAACCCGGGCTCGGCCGCGGCGATCGACGCCATGTGTGCCCAACACGGGCTGACCTCCCCGGTGCAGGACCAATGGGGTACCGGCGAGACGAACAACGGGGGTAGCGCAGGCAACCTACCTGTCTTCCTCACCCTCACACCGGGTGCGCCCGCCACACCGTTTACGCTCGCACGCAGGCCCCACAACGAGCTGCAAGCTCACCGGCTGTGTCGCTTCCAGGGCAATGGAGCCCAGATGACGCTGCAAGCCACGGCGCCCGCCGGCAACGCGAACAACCTCCCACAGGCCTTCGTCTACCGGAACGGCGTCTGGCAGGGTGTCGGGGTCGGCCCGACGCCGGGCGGCAGCTCCAGTGGGTCGTTCACCAGCGTCAACGGCGCCTGGTACGTGGTGTGGGTCGTCCACACCGGGGCGTCGGTCGGCGGCACCTACACCCCCACCATCCAGATCACGAGCCCGTAGGGCGCGAGGAGACCACGATGTCGAACATCATGATGTCGAAGAAGATCAAGTGGCTGCTCGCGGGTGCCGGGCTCCTGGTCGTCGCCGCGGGTGTCACCGCCCTCGCGTGCGGAGACTGCTGCTGCCGCAGCGACTCGGCGCCGGCAGGCAGCCCGGAGGATCAGACCGCGGCGCCCTTCTCGCTGCAGGACCCCGCACGCCAGGGTGCGCTGGAAGCCCCCATCGACGTGGAGATCGAGCACGCCGGCGATGGCATCGCGCGGGTCACCGTGCGCTTCCACCGTCCCGCCACCGGCGTGAACGTGAAGGCGTATGGCACCGAGGGCGTGTCCGTGCTGGGCGGCGGCACCCCCATGCGCGACAAGAGCGTTCAGGCGGGCGACGTCGAGAGCTTCCAGGCGCCGTTCCGCGTGGCCCCGCACCAGAGCGGGCTCTTCGCGGTCCACGTCTCGGGGCTCTTCGAGGGCACGATGCACCTCGCGAAGGCATCAAGCGTCCGCGTCGGCGAGCCGGGTCCCCAGTCCGGCGCCAACCCGCGGCACGCGACCGTGCCGGGGGAGCGCATCGTGACCGACTCCGAGGGCACGCGCGTCCACGTGATGCCGGCCGGCAAGTAGCCACCTGGCGTGGCGTCCGCCTACGTCGCGCGTGCGACGCAGGCGGGGCCACGGTCGGCCTTCCGTCCTACGCGCTGCCGGCGGGCTCCGGCACGGGCTTCCGGCTCTCCACGAGGCGGATGATCTCCTTGGCGACCTTCTCCTGGATGCCCTGATCCAGGTGACTCGTGAAGCCCACGCAGGAGCAGTTGAACTCTCCGAGGATGTAGGTGTCGTCACCGTTCTCATCCCAGTCCAGGATGAAGTCGGCCGTCCAGATCAGCGGCGTGTCGTGCCCCCCCAGGCGCTCCCGGATCGACGGGAGCTGCTCGAGGAACTTGTCGACGAGACCGCTCCAGAGTTCGGGCTTGTCGTACGTGTAGACCGCACCCGAGAACAGCGTGGCCGAGAACGAGTCCTCGCCATCGGCCGGCTTCTTGTGCACGACGAAGATCGGCTGGTTCCCGACCATCAGCAAACGCACTTCACCCTCACGAATGCGCGGCAGGAAACGCATGTCCACGAGCATGCCGTTCTCGCCCACGATGTACTGCTCGCAGAACGTCATGAAGTCCCCGAGCTGGTGGAACTCGACGTGGTTGTCCACCGCCTCGGTGCACTTGACCCAGGTCGTGAGCGGCAGGGCCTCGCCCTCGGCCACGACGCTGCGGTCCTCGACATGGACGCGCCAGATGCCCGACCCGGTCGAACCGCGGTTCTGCTTCAGCACGCGCTCTCCACCGGCCAGGCTCTTGGGGAACTGCGCCCTGAACTCCTCCACCGTGTAGTAGGCGTAGGTGTCATCGGGAACGAAGTCGCTCTCGACCAGCTTCACGAGCGCATCCTTGGCGCCGAAGGACTGCATCGCGTCCGGGTGGGACATGCCCAACAAGCCGCGGTTGGTCAACTCGCGCAAGGTCTCGAAGTACTGGGCTTCCCCATTCTTCAGGTTGCCGGGATTGACACGACTCACGTAGGCGTCGAAGCGTCCCGTCGCGTGCTCGATGATCTGGTCCTTCCACTCATCGCGGTAGTAGAGGACCTCCGCATCCCAGCCGAACGTCTTCAAGGCAAAGACGATCGGCTGCGTGTCGCGACGGTGGCCATCTAGCCACTTGTCGGTCCCGCCCTCGGCCTCCATGAAGAGAATACGCTGATGAAGCATGCCCGATCTCCAGGGTGTACGACT
>JARGNS010000195.1:0-223 GCA_029213105.1 Planctomycetota bacterium | reverse complement strand
CGCGTGCAGCACCTGTGGACTCCTCCACAACACCTGCGGGACCGTGCGCAGCCGACCTGGGTCGACGCCCTCGGAGGGCATGCGCGGCGCCCCTTGCCAGGGCGTCGCCGTGCGGGCCTCAGCGAGCCTTCGCCAGTTCTTCCTGGAACCACGCGATGAGCCCGTCACCTTCGAACGCGGCGCCGAGCGCGGCTGCCATCGCGAGTGACTCGGACTGCGCCTC
>JARGNS010000194.1 GCA_029213105.1 Planctomycetota bacterium | reverse complement strand
TGGGCGCGGCCATGCGCACGGGCATCTTGCACGTACTCGAGCACGGCCGCGATGACGACTGGCTCATCGCGCTGGACGCCGACAACACGCACCCCTCCGAACTGATGCCGGGCATGGTCGCCAAGGCCGAGGCCGGCGCCGACATCGTCATCGCCTCGCGCTTCCAGCCGGGGGCCGAGATCCACGGCCTGGACGCGTTCCGCACGCTCATCAGCCAGGTGGCTTCGTGGCTCCTGCGGATCATGTTCCCCGGGGCGCGCGACTACACGTGCGGCTACCGCTGCTACCGCGTCGGACTCCTGCGCTGGGGCCAGGAGCACTACGGCGCCGACTTCATGAACCAGCAGGGCTTCTCGATCATGGTCGACATCCTGCTGAAGCTCCGTCGCCAGGCCTCGCGCATCGAGGAGGTGCCGTTGATCCTGCGCTACGACCGCAAGCAGGGCGCGTCCAAGATGAAGGTGATGCAGACCGCCATCACGACCCTGCGGCTGCTGGGGCGGCGCTTCGTCGGCAACCCGCGCGGGCCGTAGCCCGCTCGCATGGCGTTCCCCTCCGCACCGTTCCGGGCAGTCGCTACGCAGCGTCCGCTGGGGCCGGGCTAGACTGGCCGGCCATGTCCGGCAACTGGGATCAAGCCGCTCGCAGCTTCCGCGGGGACCTCACGGAGGTCGTCCCGCCCGAGACCCTGCGTGCCCTGCATCGCATCGTGCCGTGGCGGCATGCGCTGGTGGTGCTGCGGCAGCTGGTGGTGCTTGCGCTCGCCGTCTGGGTGATCCTGGTGTTCGGCGAGCTCTGGTACGCCTGGATCCCGGCCTCGATCGTGATCGGCTTCGTCGTGTTCGACTTCACGGTGCTCGTGCACGAGGTCGTCCACGAGGTGGTCGTCCCCAAGCGCACCAGCCGCTGGCATCGCGTGCTGGGCCATCTCTACGCCCTGCCGAGCGGCCTCGCCTACGCCCAGTTCCGTCGTTGGCATCTGGACCACCACGACGAGTTGGGGACCGACGACAAGGACCCGAAGCGCGCGTTCCTCTCCCCGCGCGGCGCCAGCCGGCTGGTCAAGTTCCTCTACTTCACGCCCGCGCTGTTCCCGATCTACTTCCGCGCCGCCCGGCGCGCCGCGGCGAACTACCCCGCCGACCTCAAGCGGCGCATCGCCTGGCAGCGCCGCGCGGCCATCGGCTTCCACCTCGCCGTGGCCGGCCTCCTGGGCTGGAAACTCGGCTGGCTCCTCATGCTGCAGCTGCACGTGCTGCCGGTGTTCTTCGTGTTCCCGGTCGCGTTCACGATCAACCGCCTCGGCCAGCACTACGACATCGACCCCGAGGACCCGGCCGCATGGGGCACGCTCATGCGCCCCAGCCCGCTCCTCTGGGATCGCGTGTTCCTGTGGTCGAACTACCACATCGAGCACCACTACTTCCCCCGCGTGCCCATGTACCACCTACCCGCGCTGCATCGCTCGCTGCGAGCCTTCTTCGAGGCCCACGGCATGCGAGAGCGCAGCTACGGCGGTCTCCTCTGGGACTGGCTGGTCCGCAACCGCCGGGCGCACACGAACTGGGCCGGCTAGCGCCACCCGCGCGCACGATTCGACCGGCCCCCACCCGACGGGCGGGCTAGACTCACCCGCCGTGAAGATCGACGTCCGGTACTTCGCAGCGGCACGGGAAGCCACAGGCATGGCTGGAGAGACCCTCCAGGTGCCCACCGGCAGCACCATCGCCGATCTGCGCGACGCCCTCGTGGCGCAGCATGCCGCCCTGGCGACCACCCTGCCGACGCTCCGGTTCGCCCTCGACGAGGACTTCGCCGACGCCGAGGCACCGCTGCACGACGGCGCCCTGGTGGCCCTGATCCCGCCCGTCGGAGGGGGCTAGGCATGACGACCGAGCGCTTCCGGATCGTGCGGGACCCGATCGACGCCGAGGTCGTCCGCGCCGCCGTGGCCGGCCCCTCGTGCGGGGCCGTGGTCGTCTTTCATGGCACCGTGCGAAACCGGACCGACGACCGGGTTGTAGAGCACCTCGAGTACGAGGCCTACGAACCCATGGCGATCAAGCAGATGCAGCTTCTCGCGGACGCGATGCTCGACACGCACGCCATCGCGGCCCTGGCATGCACCCACCGCATCGGCCCCGTCCCGATCGGCGAGGATGCCATGGTCGTCGCCGTCGCCTCCCCCCACCGGGCGGCCGCCCTCGCAGCCACGGGGGACTTCATCACGCGCCTCAAGCAGGACGTGCCCATCTGGAAGAAGGAGCACTTCGAGGGCGGCGCGATCTGGCTCGGCACGCCCGACGACCCCCAGGGGGAGCGGGCGCGCCAGGCGGAGTCCACCCCATGACCGCCTCGCGAGCCATCATCGTCGCCGTCAGCGACGCGACCGGCGAAACGGCGGAGCAGGCCAGCAAGGCCGCCCTCGCCCAGGTCGGCCAGCACGACGACCGGGCCGTGCGGACCTTCCCCAACACGCGCACCCAGAAGGCGCTGGAGAAGGCCCTCGTGCGCGCGCGCGATCTCGGCGGGCTCGTCGTCTACACCCTCGTGGACAAGGAACTGCGCGGCGCCATCAAGGATCTGGCCCAGGTCCATGGCGTGATCGCCATCGACCTCATCGGCGGCCTCATCCGCGACCTGGCCGGGCATCTGGATGCCTCCCCGTTGAGCGTGCCGGGGCTGAGCCACGAGCTGGACGAGGAGTACTTCCGGCGCGTGGCCGCCGTGGAGTTCTCGGTCAACCACGACGACGGCAAGAACCCCCAGAACCTCCCGAAGGCCGACATCGTGATCGTCGGCATCAGCCGCGCCTCGAAGACGCCGCTCTCCAACTACATCGCCCATCGCGGCTACCGGGTCGCCAACGTGCCGATCGTGCTGGGCGTGCCGCTGCCGGCGCAGCTGGCCGAGGTCGATCCGGCGCGCGTGTTCGCGCTGACGGTCGACCCCGTCGTGCTCATGAAGATCCGACGCGCCCGCATGGAGTCCCTGCGCATGCGGCCCGACGCCGACTACGGCGACCTGCGCCAGATCCGCCGCGAGATCAACCATGCCAAGCGCATGGCCGCGGAATACAACGGCTGGACGTTGGTGGACATGTCGCGCAAGGCGGTCGAGGAGGCTGCCTCGGCGATCATCGAGACCTACCGCTCGCGCTTCGCCCCCGATGGCACGCGGCGGGCGCCCGCCAAGCAGAAGGCGCCCCGGACGAAGGCCGCCTCCAAGAAGCAGGCCGCCCCCCAGAAGAAGGCCGCCTCCACGAAGCAAGCCGCCTCCAAGAAGAAGGCCGCCAAGAAGCCGCGTGGGCGGAAGAAGGCAGCCGCGACGAAGAAGTCCACCACGCGTCGTGTGCGGAAGGGGCGCTGACATGGATGTCGTCGAGCTCCACGGGCTGACCAAGTCCTACGGCGGCCGCCCCCCGGCCCTGCGGGACGTCACGATGGCGATCCCCGGCGGCGTCGTCGGCCTGCTCGGCCCGACCGGGGCCGGCAAGTCCACGCTCATCCAGTGCGTGCTCGGCCTCTTGCCCGACTTCGACGGCGAGGCCAGCGTGCTCGGCCTGGACGTCCGCCGCGACCGCCGCGAGATCCGCCGTCGCGTGGGCTTCATGCCCGAGAGCGACGCGTACCTGCCGCGCATGACCGGGATCCAGGCCGTCCGCTACCTCGGCCAGCTCACGGGCCTGCCGCGCAACGAGGCCCTCCGCCGCGCCCACGAGGTGCTCTATCACGTAGGCCTCGGCGAGGCGATCTACCGGCAGGTGAAGGAGTACAGCACCGGCATGCGCCAGCGCTTCAAGCTCGCCACCTCGCTGGTGCACGACCCCGATCTCGTCTTCCTCGACGAGCCGCTCTCGGGCATGGACCCGACCGGACGCGAGGAACTGCTCGACCTGATCCGCGACCTCGCACGCAGCCACGGCAAGCACGTCATCTGGTCGTCGCACATCCTGCCCGACGTCGAGAAGGTGGCCGATGCCGTGGTCGTGCTCGACAAGGGCGAGTTCCACGGCCGCTTCCAGCTCGAGGAACTCAGCTCGGACCGCGGGCACGTTCGCCTGGAGATCGAGGGCGAGGCCGCCGGCTTCGCAGCCGCCCTGGGTGAGGCCGACATCCAACTGGTCCCGGACGCCGCCGGCGCGGCCGAGGCCGAGTCCTCGGGCCGCACGGCCTGGATCGCCACGCTGCCCCCCGGCACGGGCGGTGCCGACGTCATGCGCTGCGCTCACGAGAGCGACGTGCGCGTCCGGCGCCTCGCCCCGGTGGTCGAGAACCTGGAGCAGGTCTTCATGCGCATCCTCGGACGCGAGGAGTCGAACTGATGGCGGTCTACGCACGTGGCTACCGCCCGTACCGCGGCCAGGGCCGGGGTGCGCCCGCCTGGTACGTCATCTACCGCGAGGGCTACAGCCTCGCGTTCAAGAACTGGGGCTTCCGGATCATCGGCCTGCTCTTTGTCGTCTGGTTCGTGATCTGGGCCGCGGGGCTCTACTTCACGTTCGGGCTGCAGGATCAGGTCGACCGGGCGACCCGGGGCGTCGGCACGCAGAACATGCTCTCGGCCGCGTCCCAGCTGAAGCAGACGCTCTCGATCTTCTACAGCGGCGTGGCCGTCCTCACGGGCCTGCTTGCGATCCTGGTCGGCGCGGGCCTGATCAGCGACGACCTGCGCACCCGCGCACTGCCCCTCTATCTCGTGCGACCGATCCGCAGCTGGGAGTACGTGCTCGGCAAGGCCTTGATCCTGCCGCGCATCCTGGTCTGGACCTGCCTGCTCCCGGGACTCTTCTACTACCTGCTCGTCGGCCTCTGGCAGCCGCCGGGGGAGACGATGAGCTGGCTCGGCGGCAACCTCGACATCGTCGAATCCGTGGTGATGCACTTCCTTACGGCGGCCACGTCCTACACCGGCCTCATGCTGCTGCTCTCCGCGCGCACCGACCGGCGCGGCGCGGTCATCGCGGTCTCGGCGGCCATCATCTTCGCAGGCAGCCTGCTCTCCTTGATCATGGCGCGTCTCGAAGGCCTCGGGCAGGTCATGAAGTACGCCGGGCTGCCGGTGAACACGGTCTGCGCGATTGCCCGGGACGCCGTCACGGCCAGTGTCCGCACGCGCCGCGGCGACACCCACGCCGACCGGATCCTGAGCTTCATTCCGGAGCCGGATGTGGCCCTCATGATCGGCGTCGGCCTGCTGGCGCTCGGCCTCTTCAGCGCCATCCGGCGCGCGAGCACGGTGGAGGTGTCGGCATGAGCGACGTCCCGTCCATCGAACTCCAGGCCGTCAGCCGCTGGTACGGCGAGGTCCTCGGCCTCAACGAGGTCTCCGTCCAGTTCGGCCCCGGGGTCACGGGCCTGCTGGGCCCCAACGGCGCCGGCAAGAGCACGATGCTGAAGATCATCTGCGGCATGCTCAAGCCCGATCTCGGCACGGCCCTCGTGTGCGGACGCAAGCCGTTCAACCGCCCGCGCGTCATGCGCCGCGTGGGCCTCTGCCCCGAGCAGGACGCCTTCTACCCGAAGGCCTCGGCCTGGCGTGTGGTGGCCTACCTCACCCAGCTGCACGGGTTCACGAAGGCGGAGGCACGCACGCGTGCCCGCCAGGCCCTCGAACGCGCGGGCCTCGGCGAGGTGCTGGACCGCAGCGTCGCCGGCTTCAGCAAGGGCATGCGTCAGCGTTTCAAGCTCGCCCAGGCCCTCGCCCACGATCCCGACGTGTACGTGCTGGACGAGCCGCTCAACGGGCTCGATCCGAGCGGCCGTGCGCAGTACGGCGCCGTGATCGAGGAACTCGCCGACGAAGGCTGCTGCGTGCTGGTGTCGAGCCACATCCTGCACGAGGTCGACGCCTTGGCGCGTCGCATCGTCGTGCTGCATGCGGGCCGCGTCCTCGCCGAGGGCTCTGCCCGCGAGATCCGCGAAGACCTCGCCCACTTCCCGCTGCAGGTCCGGGTGACGACACCCGAGCCCGCCCGCCTGGCGTCGGCCCTTGCGGATGTCGACGGCGTGACGCAGCTCGATCTCACCCCGAGCGGATTGGTCGTACTCACCAGCGAGGCCGCCCTCCTGCTGGATCGCGTGGCCGCCCTGACCGCCGAGACCGACATCGCCGTCGATGCGGTCGTGCCCCTCGACGAGGACCTCGAGTCCGTATTCCGGTACCTGACCCAATGAGCGAGCGCATGCCCCCCCTGCGGCCGCTGGCCGGCTTCGGCACCCTCTTCCGCTGGGGGTTGCGCCTGACCTGCCGCTGGCCCCGACTGCTGGCCATCGGCCTGCCGGCCATCATCCTGTGTGCGCTGCTCGGCGAGGGCTACGTCGGTGGCAAGCACTGGGACCGCCCGAACGACGAGTGGCTGGACCTCTGGATCCTGTTCGACGAGGGGATGCTGGGCTACATCCTGCCGCTGATCGCCTTGCTCACGATCGCGTCGGGCCTGCGTGTCGAGATCGGACGCAAGACGTTCGTCTACCACCTCGTGCGCCCGGTCTCACGCACGACGATGTTCCTCGCACGCTTCGCCTCGGGCGTCCTGCCTGCGACCGTCTTGAGCACCGTGGTGCTGGGCGTCACGTGCATCGCCTCGGGCCTCGATCTACCGGCCTCCGTCTGGCTCTCCCTGCCCGTGACGTCCTTCGTCACGGCGGTGGCGGTCGGCGCCTTCTACTACGTCGTCACGACGCTCTTCCGCGGCGGCATGATCATCGCCCTCGTGTACACGTTCGTCTTCGAGTCGCTCTTCGCGGGCACCCGCGGCGCGATGCAGAAGCTCTCGATCATGTTCCACGTGCGCGGTGTGCACCACGGCCTGACGGATGAGGTCTTCAAGGAGAACTCGGACAACGTCGTCCGCGCCCTCGACCCCGAGATCGATCTCGGCAGCATCGACTGGACCAACGTCTCGGCGTTCCAGAAGCTGCAGGAGCGCGTGGCCTACGACGACCCGATGTCCGCGTTCCTCATCTGCGTGTGCATCGCCGCGGGACTGCTCGTCTACGGGGCCTGGCGCATCAGCCAGCGCGACTTCCCGCTGAAGGACTAGTCGGCGGGCGTGCGCGTGTGGGCGTCCCACCAGCGGCGCCAGCCCTTGGCGCTGGAGGCCTTGCGGCCGCCCGCCAGGGTGGAC
>JARGNS010000193.1:2256-7146 GCA_029213105.1 Planctomycetota bacterium | reverse complement strand
GGCCACCCTCGGAGGCCCCATGCATGCGCCCAGCCCCCTCGCGATCCCCCTGGCCGCCCCGCCCACGGCGGCTGGCGGACGGGAGGCCCTGGCCCGGGCCGCGACCCAGGCGGCCGCGGGCCGTGCGGTGCGGGTCCTGCTGAGCGCGGAAGGCCTCGCCTGGGCCCAGCCGGAGCACCGCGCGGCGCTGGCGGCGATGGCCGACGTGGTCGTCTGCAGCCGCAACGCACGGGAGGCTGGCTGGAGTGCGGAGGACACCCCGGCGGGCGTGGGCTGGTCGAGTGTGGCGACCTGGCTGGCGCAGCTCGACGCGGAGGGCCCCGCGGCGCTCTGGGCGGTGCTGCCATGAGCGCCGCCGCGACCCTGGCCGTCGTGGCCACCGACCGCCTCGATGCGGGCGCGCTCGAGTGGCTGCGTCTCTGCACGGGGCTGGTTGCCGCGGGCGGCGCCCTGACCCTGGTCGAGGTCGGCAAGGGCGCGGGCCTCTTCAGCCGCGCGCGCGACCTGCCCGAGGAGGCCGAGCGGCAACTCGAGGGGCTGGCCGCCTTCGAGGTCGTGCCGCGAGCCGTCGAGGCGCCGGCCCTGCGTGAGTTGCTGGTCGCCTCGCAGCGTGTGCTGCGCGTGGCTTCGCCGGCGCGCCGCGGTACACCGGCGCTGGTCGTCATCGACGGCCCGTGGCTGATGCACGTCCCCGACCCGGCCCTGGTCCTCGCGTTCGAAGAGGCCGGCCAGCTGATCCGCGGCTAGCGACGACCCGCGAGCCGCCCTTCTCCTGGCCCGCACCCGGGGTCATGCCCTCGGAGGGGCGGTCCAGCCGGCGCTGCGACGGCGTGTGTCCGCACGCGCGTTCGGGGCAAGCCTGCCCGCGGAGATTCGCGGGCGCACGCACCCCCCCACCCGGAGGGTGGGCTGGCCCCACCTCACGGTACGAACAGCCCATGCACGCATCGCCAGCTCGCGTGCGTAGCGCGGCCACGATCGAACTCGAGGTCACATGTCCCCTGGAGGGCCCCGACGAGGAGGGCCCCCACGAAGGCATCGCCGTGTTGGCGTCGTTCGAGGACCACCCGCCGTGCGGAGGCTCGCGTGCGTGACCGGGATCGAGTCCCGGGCGCTGCGAAGCGGCGCGGGCATGAAAGGAGCCGGGGGGGTGGCTGTCCGACTCTCTCGACCGTAGCGGAGCGGAGGTCGCGGCCCGGAGGGGTGGGTGCGGCGGTGCCGTCGTCACGGACGGGGCGTGTGCGGGGGGCGGGTGGCGTGGGATGTTCGAGCGCCGTGGTGGTCGGAGCCGCGGCACCCCGCATGGGCGGCCATCGGTTGGTGGCGTGGGCCACGCGTCCGTGCCGCCGGGTTGTTCCACGGATCACGCACCCCGTGACCCGCCACGATGGACTCGCGGGCCACGCCTCCAACCCAGTCAAAAAAGGGTTCGGCCCCGGTAAGCGCAAGGGATGGCTTACCGAGGCCGGAGTCCAAGCCGAGGGGACTTGTGAGATTCGGGATGTGGTGGAAGGTGTTGGGTTGACAGGGCAAAAACCTCGAACATGGACCCGACGCTGGCGAGCAAGCCCACCGGCGCCACCGGCATTCGCCGGCACCGACTCTCGCCGGCACCGTGTCTATCGGCCGCCCTGCACCGGCTTCGGGAGCGGCCTTCGGCGCAGAACCCGCGTCCAATGGGATCGACATGAGTGGAGACCCATTGCCTGGGCTCTGCGGGCCATGATTCGGGACTGTCTCAGATTGCAGCAGCGCTGTCTCACGCTGGGCCGTTCAATGTGCGCCATGAGCGCCGCAGAAAACCGTCGAGCCGTCGTCCTTCTCTCCGGTGGCATGGACTCGAGCACCGCCGCAGCCATGGTTCGAGCCGACGGATACGAGCTCCACGCCCTCGCGATTGCGTACGGACAACGGCAAGGCCACGAGCTGGCGTGCGCCACGAAGCTGGCCGACGCCCTGGGCGCGGCCAGCTTCCGCATCGTGACCGTGGATCTCGGGGCGCTGGGCGGCAGCGCCCTGACCGACGAGATCGATGTCCCGAAGGACCGCGACCACGCCTCGATCGGCGCCGGCATCCCCGTCACCTACGTCCCCGCCCGCAACACGGTCTTCCTGGCGGTGGCCCTGGCGGCCGCGGAGGCCTGCGGCGCCGAGGCCCTGGTCATCGGGGTGAACGCCTTGGACTACTCCGGGTACCCGGACTGCCGCCCCGAGTTCATCGAGGCGTTCGAGCGGGTGGCGGCCCTGGGCACGAAGGCGGGCGTGGAGGGCACACCGATCCGCGTGCTGACGCCGCTCATCGCCATGTCGAAAGCCGAGATCGCCGCCAAGGGGCACGAACTGGGCGTACCGTTCGAGCACACGCTCTCGTGCTACGACCCGATCGAGCAGGGCGGAGCCTGGCTCCCGTGCGGGCGCTGCGATGCGTGCGCCCTGCGTGCGAAGGGCTTTGCCGAGGCAGGTCTCATGGACCCGGCCCTGGGAGGGCAGGCCTAGGCGCTGCCCTTGCCGCCGCCGCGCTTGCGCGCGACGCCGATGCAGAACGCCATGCCGCCCCAGAGCAGCGTCGCGCCGAAGAAGCCCATCAGCCACGCGGAGGTCGGCAGCTCGTTGCGCCGCATGACATCCGCGACCCGGCTGCGGATCTCCCCGTAGCGCTTGGCCGCCGGACGCGCATTCTCGTCCGCGACGGCCGCGGCTTCTTCGGCGATCGCAGCCTTGGCCGCCTTGTACAGGGGGTTCGCCCCCTTGAAGTCGGCGCCGTCCTGGGCCACGTAGGCCGCAAGTTCCTCGACGACCTCCAGCGGCGCCTTCGTCTCGTGCGCCACCAAGCTCATCGGAAACGCCACGGCATGGAGTGCGAGAAGAGACAAGCACACGGCCTTCGTCATGAGACTACGCATCGGAGGCCTCCTCCCCTTCGTTGTCCTTCATGGTGCGGATGCTCTGCAACAGGAAGGCGAGTACGAGCACACCGCCGGCGGGCATGATCCCGAAGACGACCACGTCGAAGTTCACGCCCTTCTTGATGAGCTTGAACGTGTAGTCGTACAGCGACCAGATCAGCACGGCGGGCGTGATGTACTTCAGGCAGATGACCCACAGCACGCCGGTGGTCAGCTCCGAGCGCGCGTTGATGTCGTCCTGGAGTTCCTTGAACTTCGCCTTGGGCATCACCCATGTGACGAGCAGGCACTGCACCAGGGCCACCAATGGAAGCCCGTAGTCCCCCATGTAGCTATCCGTGATGCCCAGCCAGGCCGCGCCCTTGCCGAAGCAGTAGATGAGCCCCATGAAGAAGCCGCCGACGCAGAGGCCGGAGACCACCACCCCGCGCGACACGTTGAACTTGTCCTTCATCGCGACGGCGACCGCCTCGACGATCGAGAACGCCGAGTCGATGCCGAGGGCGAGCAGCATGACGAAGAAGCCGACCGCGAGCAGCCCCTGGAGCCAGACGGCCATCTGGATCTGCTCGATCGCTTCGGGGTAGGTCACGAACGCCAGCGTGCCGCCGGTGATGCCCTCCATGTCGGGAATGGGCTTGCCGAGGGCCGCGGCCAGGTAGCCGAGCGTGCTGAACACCGCGAAGCCGGCGAGGAAGCTGAAGCCACAGTTCGCGAAGGACGTGATGTAGGCGTTGTTCACCACATCGCTGTCCTTCGGGCGGAAGGACGCGTAGGCGATCAAGATGCCCCAGCCGACGGAGAGCGAGAAGAACACCTGTCCGTAGGCCGCCAGCCAGACGCTGGACTCGCCCAGCTTCGACCAGTCCGGCGCGAGGTAGTACGACAACCCGTCCATGCTGTTCGGAAGGGTGAGGCCGCGAATCACGAGCAGCACGAGGATGACGAGCGGCAGGGGCACCGTGATCATCACGACCTTGCCCACCCGGTGCACGCCCTTCGCGATCGCGAGGTAGACGCAGACCCAGGTCGCGGCCAGCCCCACCATCGTGCCGATGTTGAACGCGCCGATGCCGTCGTCCTTCGGCGCGCCGAGGACCTTGTCGAAGAAGGCCTTGGTGTCTGAACCGCCGGTGTCCCCCGCTGCGCCCGTCCACGCGAGGCTGCCGTCGAACATGGCGATCACCGACTCGTACGCGAACTGCCAACTCCAGGCCAGGATGATGCAGTAATAGAACGAGATCATGAGGCCGATGAGCACGGCCCACCAGCCGACCCACTCGAAGCGCTTGTCGAGGCGCTGGAACGAGCGCGGGGCCGAGCCCTGGTACTTCGAGCCGATGCCGTACTCGAGGATCATCAGGGGAATGCCTGCCGTCAGCAGGGCGATGAAGTAGGGCACGAAGAACGCGCCGCCCCCATTTTCGAAGGCCTGCCCCGGAAAGCGCCACACGTTGCCGAGGCCGATGGCACTACCGACGGCGGCCATGATGAATGCCGTGCGACTGTGCCAGCGTTCGCGCTGCTCTGCCATGCGATCCCTCCCAAGCGAGTCGCCGGAGTCTACCGATCGGCCCCCACCGGCGAAAGCGCTCAGGCTTCGGGATCACGCCCTTCGACCGGGACGGCCCGCTCCAGCACGGTCTCGAGATCCGACCAGCCCATCGATTGCCAGAAGGCCAGCGCCCCCTCGTTCTGGACGGCCGCGGCGAGACGCACGGTCCCGACGCCCTTCTCGTAGAGCAGGTCGAGCAGTCGGCCCGCAAGCCGACGGGCGATGCCCAGCCGCCGCCGCGGGCGTGCGACATAGGCATCCGTGATGCGCCCGAGGCGCGCGGGGATCTGCCAGCCGTTGCCCTGCAGGACCACGCCGGCCGCGAAACCGACCACCATCCGACCGCCCTCCTCGGCGACCACCACGAGGCGTGCGGGGTCCTGCAGCCACGACGCGAACGTCGCGGCCATGTGCTCGCGGGCCAGGGGG
>JARGNS010000193.1:0-2246 GCA_029213105.1 Planctomycetota bacterium | reverse complement strand
CGCGAAGCGCGGGTCCAGCGCCGCGAACTCCTCCATCATCGCGCCCCAGAGCAGCAGCAAGCTCGGGATGTCGCCGCGGCGGGCGTGCCGGATGGGGATGCCCTCCATGGCGCTACCCCGCGTCCAGGCTGCGCTCGAGCTCGAGCTGCAGCGGTGCGAACCCGGCGCGCTCCAGCCGAGCGCGTGCGAACTCGTGGGTGCTGGGCACCGCGGCGCGCAGCACCTGGGCGCCACGGCCGATCAGCGCCTCGCCGAGAATGGCGACGAGTGCATCGCCGAGCCCCTTGCCCCGGTGGGCCGGGTCCACGTGGACCTCCAGGATCTCCCCGACATGCTGGGCGGCCAGGACCGGCGGCACGGCACCGAGCAGGCCCATGGCGTACGCGACGGGCGCGGCATTGTCGGCACCGGGGCCCTGCGGGTCATGCGCCGGGTCGAGCCCGACGAGCAGGACGCGGTCGGCCTGCCCCATCCACACGGGCAAGGCGTGCTCGGTACGGTCGCGGGCATCCGGCATGAGTCGCAGGCGCGCGTCGGCATGGGCGGCTTCCCCGAGGAAGTGCAGACGCAGATCGGTCAAGGCGTGGAGATCGCTGCGGCGCGCGGCGCGGACTGCCGAGCGTGCTTCATCCATCCGTCGTTCACCCCCGCGGCTCCCTCGAGCCCCCCGATCCTACAGGGGGCGCGAGCATCAGCGGCGGCGGCCGATCACGCGGCGCGTGCCGCCCGCGTGGGTGTGCCCCCCGCCGAAGCCGAAGCGCGCCCGGAAGTGGAAGCCGCCACGCGAGCCCCCATACGGCACGGGGTAGGACCGGCAGCCGCCGTAGGGCAGCGCATAGAAGGGCGACGGACTGTAGGAGAAGAACTGCACGCCATACGCACCCTCGTCGTCGTACGGATACGGCGGCCGCTTGAGGTCGTCCTCGATCAGGCGGCGCTGCGCCCACGCATGCTCGTTGCCGGGATCGAGGATGAGCGCGGCGCGCACGCGCGCACGCGCCTCATCGAAGTAGCCCTCCTGGCGGTAGAGATCGGCGAGGTCGAGGTACGTCGCGGCCAGCACGACGCGCAGATCGTCGCCCGCCTCGGCCAGGGCTTCATGCAGTACGGCCGGCGCCTCGCGCACGAGGCGCCGGGCCAGCAGGTAGGCCTCGGCCGCCCGCTCCAGGGCACGCGCGGCGCGCAACGCCGAGAGCTTGGGATCGGCCGCCGCGTCCCGCGCCTCGTCCGCCGCGAGAGCATGGGCGGCGATGCGATCCCGGATCGCGGCGAGTACCGCGGCGGCTCCGACCGGCGCCTTGGCCGGTGCCTGAGCCGCCGGCACCTCCGGTGCCGGCGCAGGGGCGGCCGGTTCGTCGCCGGCGAGCGCGGCCTCGAACTCGGCCTCCTCACGCGCGCGGCGGATGGCGTCGCGCGCAGCGAGCTTCTCGGCCAGCAGGGCGAGGGCCTCGATCCGGCGGCGCTGCGGCGTGGGCATGCCCGCGGCCTGCGGTCCCTCGAGCAGCGCACGACCGAGGATCACGGCTCCGCGCAGATCATGCCCCGCACGGACCCGCCGCTCGAGATCCCCGACGGCCGCGTTCGCCTCGATCGCACGGATGCGCTGGAAGCCCGCATCGCGGCGCGCGCCGAGGGACGGATCCAGGCGCGCGGCGACCTCGTAGCGGTTGGCCGCCTCGGCCAGCGCGCCGAGCTCGAGTGCAAGCTCGCCGCTGCGCATCACGTCGTACGCAACCTCCGGGCTGTGCGTGCGATCCCACAGCGGAAGAAGATCCTCGGTGTCGAGTTGATCGAAGCGCAGCAGCACACGCGCCGTGCCCCCGTCGCGCCGCATGGTGACCTCGAGCTTGCCCGCGAGGAACCGCACGGCCGTGACCTCGAGGGTCTTGCCGCCTTCGAGACGCACGGTCTCAGCGCGTGCGTCCGTGGCCACGCCGCAGAGCAGCACACAGGCCAGCAACCACGGCAAGGGGCGAAGGAGGGGCATCCGGCTCCCAGCCTAGTCGAAGGTGCCGGCGGCGCCGCCCGGCTCGTCGCGGGGCTCCCGGACCCGGGCGCCCACGACCCGCAGAGCCCCGCAGACGGGGCGCGGCGCCACCCTCCGTCCCCAAAGGGCCTCGCGCAGGGGTGGCCGTATCCTCTTCGACATGCCGTTTTCACCGCTGCCCGAAATCTTCGATGAACTCCGTGCCGGTCGCTTCGTGATCCTGGTCGATGACCCCGATCGCGAGAACGAGGGCGACCTC
>JARGNS010000192.1 GCA_029213105.1 Planctomycetota bacterium | reverse complement strand
CGGACGCGGCCCGGGTGCGGGCCCTGGCGGCCGCCGGCGGCCGCCGGCGCCGGGCCGCCGGCGCGCGCGCGCCCGCCGGACGGCCCCCGCGCGGGGTGCCGCTGGCGCCGTGGCTCCTCCTCGGGGCATGTATCCTCCTTGTTCTCGACCGACTCGGGGCCAAGCCGGACGCTCCGGCGTCCGATTCTCCGGGTGGGGCCACTGCCGGCTCCTGAGCGAGGAACCCATGCGCACGTCCAACCAGGCCTCCCGACCGATCGCCGCCGCGTGCCTCGGGCTCGCGTTGGCCCTGGCCCTCGTGGTGGGGGGCTGCAAGAGCCCGAGCCGTCAGCCCAAGGCCCCCGAGCCGACGCCCGAGCAGAAGGCCGCCGCCGAGGCGCGTGCCAAGCAGGGCCGCGACTTCTACTTGGGGACACGCGCCGCCCAACAGGACATCCGCGATCTGTTTGCCCGCGTCGAGGGCGCCGCGCCGCATCAGTGGGCGGAGATCGCGCGCAAGCTCGTGGCGTACGGCGAGCCGGCCGTGCCGCAGATGATGGCGAACCTGAGCAGCCACCAGACGGGGGTGGCCGTGATGTCGGCCTACACGCTCGGCATGATCCAGGACCCGCGCTCGCTCGACGCGCTGGCCCAGGCCGTGACCAGTCCGCACGAGCAGCTGCGCTACGAGGCGGCGACGTCCATGCTCCGCATGGGGGACCCGCGCGGCCTGCCCTTCATGATCGATGCGCTGGAGAACGCCGACCCGCTCGTGCGGGCCCGCGCGATCCTCGTCCTGCGTGAGCGCACCGGCAACACCATGGGCTTCGTGCCCGACGGCAAGCCGGAGGATCGCCTCGCGGCGGTGTCGCGTTGGCGGGCCTGGCTCGCCCGGGGCGGCGGCGTCCGGGCGCCGCGTCCGGTCGACGCCGGAGCAACCACCAGGTAGTGCGTGGCCGGCCGGTCATCGCGGTGTTCGCGCTGCTGCTCTGTGGCGCGTGCCAGGCCGAGGTGGGGGCACGGCTGCCTCCCGAGGTGCCCGCGGCCTCCGACGAGGCCGTGGCCGTGGGCGACACCCACGCGGCGCACGGCAAGGTCGAGGCGTCCTTGCTCGCCTACCGGGCAGCGACCGAGAGCGATGCCGCCGCGGTGCGGCCCCATCTGCGCTACGCCCGAGCGATGTTGTCCCAGGGGCGCCGGGCGCAGCTGCGCCTGGAGTACGACGCCCGCGCGGCCCGGCCCGAGGCGACGGATGCGGAGCGCACCCTCGCAGAGCGCCTGCGCACCAACGGTTCGTCTTCGGCCCTGCGTCGGGTCTACACCGCGGCCGCCGAGCGCAATCCGAAGAGCCCCTGGTGGCGGCTGGCCCTCGTGGCCGTCGAGACGGCCGAGGCGGACGCCTGGAACCACAAGCGGCTCGATGCGATCGAGCTGCGCAATCGCAATGCGGAGCGCGAGGCCTACCTGCAGGCGCGCGGCGCCGTGCGGCGAGCGCAACGCGCCCTGACCACCGTCACGGAGATCCAGGCGGACCTGGCGGAGGTGTTCCTCTACCGTGGGCACCTGCGCGCCGTCGAAGGCGACATGGAGCCGCATGCCCCGGGCCGTGATGCGGCCTGGCGTGCGTCGGCCGATGCGTTCGCCACCGCCACGCGGCGCAGCCCGACGCTCGTCGAGGCGTGGGCCGGACTTGGGGATGTGCAGTACCGCCTTGGCGAGCAGCGTGCGGCGATGGTTGCCTACCTCGAGGCCGTGCGGCTCTCACCGGCCGACGCCGACCTGCGTATCGGCCTGGGCGTCGTCCTGCACGACATCGGCCGCCTGCGCGAAGCCGCCCAGCAGTACACCCAGGCTGCGGCGCTGCGTCCGTGGGACGGTGATGCGCTGCTGCGTTTCGGCGATGCGCGCGCGGACGCGCGTGATTACGCCGGCGCGCTGCTGGCCTACGAGCAGGCGCTCAAGCGGGATCCGAAGGCGGTGGACGCGCACTACCGCATGGGCGTGATCCACGAATACCTCGGCAGGCTCGGGGAGGCGCGCGCGGCGTACGAGCGCTACATCAACCAGGGCGGCCCCCAGGCCGACACCGTGGAGCGTCGCATCGAGCGCCTCCTGCGACGGGAGACGCGATGACACGCGGCGCCATCCTCTGCATGCCGGTTCTCCTGCTGTGGGGCAGCCTGCTCGCCGGCTGCGGCAGCAAGCCGCCCGCGCCGACGCTCGAGGAGCATCTGGCCAAGGGGCAGGCTGCATTCGCGCGCGGCGACGCGATCGTGCTCGAAGCGCGCGCGGCCTCGCTGGCCGAGGAAGCCGCCGATCTATACGCCATGGCCGTCGAGGCGTGGGCCGAGGCTGCCGAGGCCTACAGCGATGCGTTCCGCTTGATCGATCCCGTGCCGGAGTCCGCGTCGCAGCGCGCCATGTTGGCCTTCCGCGTGGCGCGTGCGTTCGCCAAGGCGGCTCGGCACGGTCAGGCGGCGAGCTGGGCAGGCTTCCGTGCCGACCATGCCTTCCTGTGGCTCGATCAGACCGCGCGCCTCGCACCGCACATGCGTCAGGTGCATTACGAGCGCGCCCGGCTCTTCGATAGCGACATCGACAAGGTGCGTGACGTCATGGCGGCGCACGTCTCCTACAGCCGCTACCTGGCCGACGTGGATCTCTCGTCGCAGACGGTCTCCGAGGCGGAGCAGCCGCGTGTGGCCCTCGCACGCGAGCGCCGCGCCGCACTCGCACCGCCGAAGGTCGAGGGCGACAAGTAGCGCTACGGCAGGACGGTGGCGCCGTAGAGCACACGGTCGCCGTCCCGCACGAAGACCTTCACGATGAGCCCCTCGTGGGGTGTCTCCGGGCCGAAGTCGAAGGTGAGGCGTGCGCGGCCCTGGGCTTCGGCAGCCGAGGTGCCGGCCATGAGCCCCAGGGCGTTGGCCGCGGCATGATTCGCACGGATCCTGGCATTGCTCGCGGGGTCGGCCGGGTCCACGTCGGGATGCAGGATCTTCGGCTTGCGCGAGCGCGGGTGCTCGACGGCAATCGTCACCTGCGCCCCCTTGGCGAAGTCGCCGCGGGCATGGACCGCGACAGACGTGACGCCGTCCTGGGTGGTGAGCGTCGTCTCCAGGTGGACCGACGGCTCGGGGATGGGAAGGCGCAGGGCCGGGTCGCCCAGCAGGGCATACATGTGGGCGCCTTCGCGCGCGAGGCGCGCGCTCGGGGCGCCGCTCAAGGCGCGGATGGCAGCGCGCACGATGGGCCGGTTCCCGGGGTCGAGGGCGTGGCGGCGTGACTCCGCGAGGATGCGGCCGAGGATGGGCGGCGCGCCATCGCGTGCCATGTGGGTTGCGATCGACTCGCCGATGAGCGCGTTGTAGCCGGGGTGGCACACGCGCGTGGCGCCCACGTAGGCGACCGGACCGTCCGGTTGGCGCAGCAGGGCCTCGCCGATGCCGGGGCCCTTGAGGCCGTCGTACATCGCCGTGGTGCAGGCCAGGACGAACACGATGGGGGACATGCCCGTGGCCTTGACCCGCGCGGCGTCACGTACGTGCAGGATCGGATGCCGGGCCGCGCCCACATGCAGCGTATCGAAGCCCTTCTCGAACCCGTGGCCCACGTAGGTGAAGAAGAGCGAGCCCGCGTTCAGCGCCTCGATGACGTGGTCGTCGAACTCGGTGGCCGGCCACATGTACGGCGAGTGCGGGCTGGCGTAGGTGACGGCCACGTCGTAGGCGGGCGGGATCGACTTGGAGAGCACGCTCCGGAAGCGCGACTCGAGGATCCCATCGATGAAGGCGCCGAAGCGGCCGGGGCTCGTCACGAAGCGCAGCAGCTTGCGTTCGACCACGGCGGGGGGCGCGGTTTCGTAGCGCTGGACGCGCGCCACGTAGGCGTTCATCTCCTCCGCCGTCTCGAAGGGCAGGCGTCCGACCTCGGGACCGTCCGCGCCGCCGTAGAGCCCGTCCGCGGGCGTCGCGCCGTTGTACATCGTGCGCGCCATCCGGGCGGGGATGGTGACGTCGGCGCGCAAGTCCGTGCGGTCGTAGGTCGCGTCCCCGGCAAGCAGCAGGTACTCGAGCGGTGCCTGCGCGCGCTTGCCCAGTGCCGCGACGAAGGCTCGGATCGCCGCGCCGTGGTGCGCGCCGTAGCCGTAGCGGTCGTAGACATCCGTGACGGGGATCGCCACCGAAGTCAGGCCGTGCTTCGTGCGATGCGCGGCGAGGCGCTTGGCGCCGCGAAGCAGCGGCGGCGTCGCGAGGATCACGTGGCGCGCGGACCCCGCCTGCTTCAGCGGATCGGCCGGGGGGCCGGCGCGGGTCGGCCTGACGACGGGAGCGTCCTTCCACGGGACGATGTACGTGCCCTTGCCGATGAGCCGCAACGTATCCACGTAGAGCGTGCCGCGATGGTCGGAGACGTCACGCGGCGGCG
This sequence comes from Planctomycetota bacterium, assembly GCA_029213105.1. GTDB lineage: Bacteria > Planctomycetota > PLA2 > PLA2 > JAEUHO01 > JAHEIK01. The sequence goes on along the minus strand of JARGNS010000192.1, from coordinate 2,742 downwards.
CCTCGGACGGCGGCGGCGATACGTTGCGCAGGACGAGCGGCGCGGTCGCATCCGGCACGAGGCCCGGGGGCACGAGCCAGCGCAGGGTGTGCTGTGCGGCGGGGTTGGGGGTGGCGGCCCGGGCGAGGGACTTGCCGCCCCACGTGGCCTCGAGGACGCCGAGGTCGGTCCAGGTTCCGTAGACCTGGGCCTCCAGGATCTGCTCGCTGCCGGGCGCGGCCCCCATGGGGCCCAGGGCCACGGTCTGGGCGCGTCCAGGCGGCAGGATGGCCAGGTACCAGTGCGGCGGGCGGGCGCCCTCCGGGTCGTAGACCGACACATCCGCCGCGGCGATCGGGCCGTGGAAGCGGTCCATCGTCAGCGCTCGGGGACGGGCGCCGCCGAGGGAGAGGGGCACGGGCCAGGCCGCCCGCGGGGCCGGCAGCTGCCAGAGCTCGTAGACCGCCACGGCACTCGCGTCGGTGGCCGTATCGCGCGCCACGAAGGCGACGTGCTCGGTGTCGACGCGCACCTCCTCGTGGGTGTAGCTGTGCACGGCACGCCCCTGGCGACGCAGTTCGAGGCGGTAGGGATCGCGCAGGCCCAGGGCCGCGAGGTCACGGCGGGCGAGGCGGAACGGTCCGTCGCCGCGCACGCGCAGCAGGCCGATGCGGGTGGCTTCGGGTCGCTCCTCGGCAGGCAGCTCGGGCGCGGTGCAGCCCAGCAGCAGGAGGAGGAGGAGAACGCGGCGCATCAGCGAATCCTAGCCCGGGCCACAGGCCGCACCGCTAGGATGGGCGCTTCCCCGCCGGAGGCCATCTCTTGAGCCCTGTCGTTCGCGTGCTCGTTGTCGCCGTCGTCCGCCTGGGACTGCTCTTCTATGCCGGCTGGTTCGCGTTCCATGACGCGCCCCTGGGCACCGAGGGCCTCCCGATCGTCTCGCGCATCGGTCTCGTCCTGATCTGCCTGATCCTCAGTGTCCTCCTGGGCGAGCTCGACGGCCTGCGCACGCACTTCGGCCTCCTCGTGGGGGGGCTGCGCGCCGCCGGGCGCGCCGGGGGGGGGCAGAACCAGGCCCTGGAAGAGACCCTGACGGCCGCCGCCGGGGCCGTGTCGCTGCCCACGGCGGCCTCCGCCGACCCCAAGGCCTCCGTGGACATCCTGATCCAGGCCCTGGCCACGAAGGACCCCACCACGGTGGAGAAGGTCCACAAGCACCTGGTGCGCCTCACGGGCAAGAAGCTGCCCCCGCAGAGCGCCCTCTGGGAGCGCTGGTGGCAGGAGAACCGGGATGCCTGGGCCGGGCCGCCGGCAGGCTCCGAAGGAAACAACCCGTGAGAAGGCGACACGGCCACCCCCTTTGAGGCACAATCCCGCGCATCCTATGTCAGGCTCCGCATCCCACGCCCCGAGCAGCATCCCCGCCGACATCCCGGCCGTGCTGCTGCCCCTCGCCGACGACCTCGAACTCGTCGGTGCGAAGTTCCGTGAGATCCTCGCCGACGCCTCGAGCGAGAGTCAGGACATGGTCCGCCACGCGGCGCGCTTCAACGGCAAGCGCCTGCGCCCCGCGCTGACGTGCCTGGCTGCACGCCTGGCTGGCAGCGGCGTCACCTCGGATGTGGCCTCGGTCGCTGCCATCGTCGAGTTGATCCACACGGCCACGTTGGTGCACGACGACATTCTCGACGGCGCCGATGTCCGCCGGAAGGTCGCCACGCTCAACACCCGCTGGGGCAGCCACGCGGCCGTGCTGGTGGGCGATGTGCTCTTCAGCAAGGCCTACCGCGCCGCGGCGTGGCTCGATGACCCCTTCGCCTCGCGCTATCTCTCCGACGTCGTCGGTGAGGTGCTCGAGGGCGAGATCCACCAGGCGAACGCGAGCCGCGACGCCGACGTCACGGAAGACGAGTACCGCGAGATCATCCGCGGGAAGACCGCTGCGCTCTACGAGGCCGCCCTCGTGGCTGGTGCCCACTACGGTGGCGCCACCGACGCCCAGAAGAAGAGCCTCGGACGCTTCGGCCATCACCTCGGCATGGCGTTCCAGATCATCGACGATCGCCTCGACGTCAGCGGCGACGAGGCCACCGTGGGCAAGTCCCTCGGGACGGACCTGAGCGAGGGCAAGATGACCCTGCCGCTCATCCGCTGGCTTGCGAGTCACGAGGGCGAGGCCCGCGAGGCCGCGCTTGCGCAGATCCGCCATGCGTGGAGCTGCGACGAGGGTGCCCAGGACCTCGCGCAGATCCTGTGCGACAGCGGGGCCCTCGATCAGACCGACGAGGCCGCCCGCACGGAGATCGAGCGTGCGATCGCCTGCCTCGCCGAGCTGCCCGAGAGTCACGAGCGCAGCATGCTCGAGACCCTCGCGCAGTTCGTGGTCCAGCGCGTCAACTGACCGCCGGGACCCCGCACGCCCCGCCGCGAGCCGGGTGTTCTGTCAGGCGTGTGTCATGACGTCGCTTGCCGCGGCTGGCTCTTGAAGGGGTCGGTTTGCCTCGCAGCGCCCCTTGGAGGGCCGCAGGGCCTGCAGAGGACTGCCTGTCAGGTTTCACGGGATCTTCACGAAGCACCGCCGGTGCCCTACACCCCGGCTCCCTACTCTTCCGCCTTCCCAAGGGACAAGCAGGGAGTACCAATGCGAACCCATCTCATCATCAGTGCGGCGGCTGTCCTGCTGGCGTTCGTCGCCTCGGCAACGCCGGCGCAGGCCGACGAGGACATCCGCGCGATCGTCCGTGACGAAATCGCCAACCAGCA
>JARGNS010000191.1:5037-7182 GCA_029213105.1 Planctomycetota bacterium | reverse complement strand
TTGTAGGGGAGGCGCCTGCAGGGGATGCGTCTGTAGGTCGCCCCTCAGGAAGCGCTACAATCCTGCCCATGAGCAACCGCAGCACCCCCCGCACGCAGCTCACCCAGGCCGAGACCTACAAGGTGTCCAAGGTCTGGGGTGAGGAGCACTGGATCGTCAACCGCGACTACTGCGGCAAGAAGATGGTGCTGAACAAGGGCTTCCGTTGCTCCTTGCACCTGCACAAGGACAAGGACGAGGTCTTCTACGTCACCAAGGGCAAGGTCTTCCTCGAGCTCGGGGACGGCGAGCGCGTCATGGGACCTGGGGATCACCACCACGTCCCGACCGGCGTCGAGCACCGCTTCTGGGGCCTCGAGGACGCGGAGATCATCGAGTTCTCGACCCACCACGAGGACGGGGACTCCTACCGCGTGCCCGGCGAGGAGAGCGGTCCGTTCGACTTCGCCGAGCTCGAGGGCCGGGTCGATCTGGACTAGCCCTTCGTGGCGTCCGCCCCGGCGGGGTCTCCCCGGGCGCAAGGCCTGGCTTGAGCGACCTGGCTCGAAGGACCGGGTTCCGGCGATCGGGCTCAGGCGATCCAGCGCCGGGGCCCTCCCTACGGGCAGGGGCGCCCTCCGGACGGCGGGCGTAACGGGCCTGCAACAGTTCGGCAGACCCATTGCGCGGGCGACCCGGGCGGTGAGACTGGGGCCATGCGCCGCCTACAGCCCGTCCTGATCGCTCTCGCTGCCACGTTTGCCCTGCTGACCCTGGGCTACATCCTCTTCATGGGGACGCCCCCGCCCGAGCCCGTCTTCGAGGTCCGGGATGCCGAGAAGGCCCCGGCGCCGTCGGCCATGGATGCGGACCGTCCGGTCGAGGGCGGTGTCTACGGCGGGCGCATCGAGACGCTGGACGGCCGCCCGATTGCCGGCGCACGTGTCTTGCTCGTGGCCTACGACGGCGGCCGCCCCAGCATGCTCACCCAGGGGGCCGGCGCCGACCCCGATCCCGACGTCATCGCCGACGTCCCCGTGGTCGGGCGCTATCGCATCGGGGGGGAAGGCCTCACGGATGCCGACGGTGGGTTCCGTATCGCTGCCGACGCGCAGAGCATGATCACGCGTGTCCTCGCGTACCACGAGGGCTTCTTCCTCTCGGTGGTCGAGGTCACGCGACCGCGGGATGATCTCCTGCTGCGCCTGCAGCCCGGCGGACGCGTCATCGGTCGCGTCGTCGACGATGAGACGGGCGAGCCGGTACCGGGTGCGGTCATCGACCTGTATCTGCAGCAGAAGGTCTCGAAGGTCTCCGACGACGCCGGCACCTACACCGTCATCAATCGCAAGCCGCACAAGATGTCCTGGCTCGCGTCGCTTGGACGGTTCATCGGCGAGACGCTCGGGCCGCGCATCTGGAACGTACTCGACAGCACGAGCGAGACGCTCAAGCTGCGAACCGACAAGAACGGCCGATTCGAGATCGGGCCACTCGGCAACTCGGTTCAGCTCGAGTTCGTCATCACGCACTCGCGCTACAAGTGGGTCGACTTCGACACGGAGGACGGTCAGACGACGCCGGCGCGCCTGGTCGTGCAGCCCGGCGACACGGTCGAGCGCGAGTTCCGCATGCGCAAGGGCAAACACATCCGCGGCAAGGTCGTCGACGAGGACGGCAAGGGCGTCGCAGACGTCTTCGTCAAGGTGCAGAGCATCAGCGCCTACTACCGGCACTGGTGGTACAAGCACCGCTGGCGGCGCACGCGCACCGACTCGAAGGGGCACTTCCGCGTCGACGGTCTGGCCATCGGCAGCCAGCAGATCATCTTCCAGCATCCGAGCTTCAAGGAGATCACGGAGTCCGTGGAGGCCGGCACCGACGAGTTCCTCGTCGTGGTCGAGCGCTTCGGCGCCTTGCGCGGAACGGTCGAAGGGGTCGCCCGCTCACGGAACCGTCGTCGTCTGGCGGTGATGTTCGAATCCCTCGACACGACGTCGGGGGCCGCCGAGCAATTCCGCCGGCGCGTGCCCATGGAGGTGGACAACACCTTCCTCGTGGAGCGCATCCCCCCGGGCAAGTACCGGGCGTGGGTCAAGGCCGGCAAGGAGAGCTCCCAGCCCGTGGAGGTCGAGATCCTCGCGTTGGAGGTCGTGAAGGAGACCT
>JARGNS010000191.1:0-5027 GCA_029213105.1 Planctomycetota bacterium | reverse complement strand
GAGGTCGGTGCCGGCGGCGCGCTCATCGCCCGCGTCATCGACGATGGGGGCACCCTCGTCGACCCCGCCAGCGGTCGCCTGGTCGCGCTACGGGACGGCACCAAGCGCGCCATGGGCACCTTCGTGACCCGCGAGGGCAGCTTCGAGGTCGACGGCATCGCCCCGGGGCGCTACGCCTTCGAGGTCCGCGCCCCCGGGCGCATCCCCGCAACCACCGAGCCCTTCGAGATCGGGGCGGACCGCGTGGCCAACCTGGGCAGCATCACGCTCTCGCGCTACGGATTCCTGAAGTTCGCGCTGCCGGTGACCGAAGACGGCCGCCCGGTGAAGCTCACGGAGGACTTGATCATCGAGGTCCGCCACGGCGAGGGCCCGTGGGAAAGGGTCTACAACGCGGGCGTCGACATGAGCGTGGCCCCGGGTCCGGTGACCTACCGGGCCCGCTCCGGCGCGATGAAGTTCGAGGCCACCATCCAGGTGGTGGGGGGCGAGACCCAGGACGCCCGCATCGTGTTCGCTCCGGAGAGGTAGACCGGGTAGGCACTGCGCCGATGAGCGAGGAGGTCCCCCCCAGCCCGGATCCCGCCCATCCGCAGCCGGCGGAAGGGGGGGGGCCCGCTGCCGATCGACGGTCGACGTCCGATCGCCGGGGCGAGGATCGTCGCACGCGGGATGTGCCGGTGGCGGTGGACCGCCGCAAGGCCGACCGGCGCCAGGGACCACGCCGCAAGCGCAGCATGAACCAATACGACCTCGAGGCGGACACCCTCGAGTTCATCAATGCGATCAACCGTTTCAAGGATCGCTCCGGTCGGCCGTTTCCGACGTGGAGCGAGGTGCTCGGCATCCTGCGCGAGTTGGGATACGAGAAGCGCTAGAGCGATGCGGCCGCAGCCGCAAGGAGACAAACATGGATATCCAGGTCGTCGATACGCCCCGCGGTCGCCCCCGCGGTGACGCCGTCGTCCTCGTCGCCGCGCAGGGCGAGAGCCTGCGCACGCGCGCGGGTTCCTGCGGTCGCGCCTTCCGCGAGGGCTACATGACCCTCGAACGCGCCAAGGGCTTCGCCGGAGAGGCGGGCCAGGTCCGTACGCTCACCCTGGGCGGCAGCGAGCGCATCGGGAGCGTGATCCTCGTGGGGCTCGGCAAGGCCGACATCATCACCCACGAGAGCCTGCGTCACGCGGCCTCCGCGGGCGTCCGCGCCGCACGAGAGCTCGGCGCACGCCAGGTGAGCCTGGTGCCGCCCGAGGGCAAGGGCGCCATGTTCCGGGCCGACCGTCTGGCCGAGGCGCTCGTCGAGGGCACGGTCATCGGCCTCTACCGCTTCGAGACCTACAAGAAGAAGGCGGCCGAAGACGGCGTCGATCTGCTGAACGTGCTCGTCAGCCCGGCGGAGGCCAAGGCCGCGCGCCGCGGTGCGAAGGAAGGCCGCGTGCTGGGCGAAGCCGTCTGCTTCGCACGCCAGCTCGGCAACGAGCCGGGAAACACCGCCACGCCGACGTTCCTCGCCGAGGAAGCCTTGCGCATCGCGCAGGAAGAGGGGCTCGAGTACCGCGTGCTCGAAGAGGACGAGATGCGGGAGTTGGGCATGGGCTCGCTTCTCGGCGTGGCCCAGGGCAGCGTCGAGCCGGCCAAGCTCATCATGCTCACCTACGAGCCGAAGCTCCGTGGCAAGAAGAAGCCCGAGACGGTGGCCATCGTCGGCAAGGGCCTGACGTTCGACACCGGCGGCATCTCCATCAAGCCCGGCAACAAGATGGAGGACATGAAGTTCGACATGTGCGGCGGCGCGGCCGTACTCGGCGCGATGAAGGCCGTGGCCGGCCTCAAGGTGGGGGTGCGCGTGGTCGCACTCGTGCCCGCCTCCGAGAACATGCCGGACGGCGCGTCCTACAAGCCTGGTGACATCCTGCGGGCGATGAACGGCACGACGATCGAGATCCGCAATACGGATGCCGAGGGTCGGCTGATCCTGGCCGACGCCCTGGCCTACGCCACGTCGAAGCTGCGTCCCAAGCCCAAGGCGATCGTGGACCTCGCGACCCTCACGGGGGCCTGCGTGGTGGCGCTGGGTGATGGCAACGGCGCCCTCGTCTCGAACACCGACAGTCTCGCCGACGAGCTGCTTGCGGCCTCCGGCACCTCCGGCGACGCGCTCTGGCGCATGCCCATCAGCGACAACTACCGCGCCCAGCTCGAGAGCCCGTATGCGGATGTGAGCAACCTCGGCAGCCCGGGTGCCGGCACGCTGACCGCCGCGGCCTTCCTCGAGAAGTTCACGGGGAACGTGCCGTGGGCGCACCTGGACATCGCGGGCATGGCCTGGACCCAGAAGCGTACGGGGCTCTTCAGCGTAGGCGCCACGGGCTTCGGCGTACGGGTCATCGCCCGTTGGCTGCAGTCCCGCGGCTGAGCGGCGCGCTCGACGGCTGCCACGGGTAGAATCCCCGCTGCATGAGTGACGATTCCCAGACCCTGACGAGCCCCGCCCCGGGTGCCGGTGCCGACCGTGACCAGCAGGAGGCCGTGGCCAACCTGCGGCGCCTGATCGACGTGGCGCGCGGCAGCCGCAAGCCGCTCATCCATCTGCAGCACAATCCGGACCCGGATGCCCTGGGGAGTGCGGCCGCGTTGCAGGCGCTGCTGCAGCGACTGATCGGCGCCGAGGCGACCCTGGCCTACACGGGGCGCGTGGGCCGGGTCGAGAACCGCGCGATGCTGCGGCACCTCAACATCAAGATCAAGCCGGCCTACAAGATCGACTACGACGAGCACGATCTCATCCTGCTCGTGGACACCCACCCCGGGGCCGGCACCTGCCGTCTGCCGGAGGGCGTGGTGCCGGACGTGGTCGTGGATCACCATCCGTCGGTCCACGAGATGGAAGGCGTGGCCTTTCCGTACTACGACCCGGACTTCGGTAGCACGAGCACGATGGTGGGGGCGCTGTTCGTCGAGAACGGCATCCCCATGGACCGTCGTGTCGCCACGGCGCTGACCTACGGCATTCGCACCGACACGATGGACCTCTCGCGCGGGACGTCCCCGGTGGACGAAAAGATCTTCCGCGAGGTCTACGGTGCCTCCGACAAGCAGATCCTCTCGCGCATCGAACGCGCTCGTGTCCCGCAGGAGTACTTCGTCACCCTCGAGCGCGGCCTGCGCCATGCCCAGGTGACGGACTTCGCCCTGACCACCTGGTTGGGCGAGATCGGGCACAGCGACTCGGTCGCCGAGATCGCCGACCTGCTCTTCCGGTTGGAGGGCCTGCGTTGGGTGATGGTCTCCGGCTTCAGTGGCAACACGCTCTTCTGCTCGCTGCGTGCGCTGGCTGGCAAGGACATCCGCGCCGGCAAGGTGGCGCGCGAGATCAGCGATGGGCACGGTGGGGGGCACGACACCTTCGCGGCGGCCCAGGTGCCCATGGCCGATCCGGACCAGGACCCGTTCGAAGCCTACAACGCGGTGCGCGAACGGTTCCTCAAGGCGGTGCGGGCCAAGAAGAGCCTCACGCGCCCGCTCACGGTGCCCCCGGACGCTCGGACGACCCTATCCTAGCGGGATGATCACGTCCGTCCCCCGCCTGCTGCGTGCCTGCGCGCTGACCGCTCTCTGCCTCGCCCTGGGCCTGGCCGCCGCCCACGCCAAGGAGCCGACGCTCAACCAGCGCGTGAGCACCTTCAAGAAGAGCATCCGCTCGAAGGACCCGAAGGCGCGCGCACGCGCGTTCGAGATCCTGCGCGGGGCGACAGACCCCGCCGTGATCGACCACCTCACGTGGGGCATCAAGGAAGTCCGCAAGTCCGAGGCGAAGATCCACGGGGAGCAGCTCAAGGTCGAGGCCGAGTACGAGAAGCTCTTCGGCAAGCTGAACGACGCGAATCTCGAGTTCGAGTCCAGCGCGCGCTCCTCGCGCGACATGGAGCGCTTCAACAAGAAGTCGAAGAAGATCGCCAAGGGGCTCGATGGGGCGGTCAAGCGTCTGAAGAACCTGGAGAACGACTTCACCCGTGCTCGGGCCATGGTCATGCAGGCCGTGCTCGTGGCGGGGGAGACGCTCGAGGCCCTCGAGGGCGAGGCGTTCGAGGAGGCCTTCGCACGCATCACGACGCAGTGGCTGCACGCCAAGTCGATGGAGGATCGCCTGCGCTGGTTCGACGCCGTATCCCAGGTCGATCAGCCGTCCGTGGCATTGGCGCTGCGTGGCGCGTCGAAGAACGAGGAGTTCGAGACGACCCTTCGCGTGCGCGCCATCGACGCGCTCTCCTCGCGACGCGACGGCGAGATGTTCGGCGAGGCCATGACGATGCTGAAGCTGCCGGTCGAGCAGCAGCCGTTCCTGCTGGCGGCGATTCGCGTCCTGCGCGAAATGCACGACAAGCGCAGCATTCCGCCGCTGCTCACGTTCCTGGAGCGCACCGACCTGAAGCGCGAGCGCTCGGATGCGCATCTCGCCCTCGTCTCGCTCACCGGCGTGGACCACGGTCCGTACGCCGTGCAGTGGAAGAAGTGGTGGGAGGACAACCAGAAGACGTTCGTCCTCCCGAAGGACCCCAAGCCCAGCGGCAGCGTCGTGAAGCCCGATAAGGGCAAGACGTTCTACGGCATCCACACGTTCAGCGACAAGATCCTCTATGTCGTCGACATCTCGGGTTCGATGGACAAGCAGGTGAAGGGCGAGGGCGCCGCCGGCAAGACCAAGATGGAGATCCTGCAGCAGGAACTCGTCGGTAGTGTCTTCAACCTGAACCCGACCGATACCTTCAACGTCATCCTGTTCAATCACCAGGTGATCCCGTGGCAGCAGCGCAAGGTCGTCGCCAACGACCGCAACAAGAAGCTGCTCAAGGAGTGGGTCATGGCGCAGAAGCCGCTGGGGGGCACGAACATCTACGACTCGCTCGAGCTCGGCTTCAAGATCGCCCACCGGGTGACGGGCCCGCCCGATCTGGACACGATCTTCTTCCTCCCGGACGGCAAGCCGACCGCAGGCAAGATCCGCGACAGCAAGCGCATCCTGGAGA
>JARGNS010000190.1 GCA_029213105.1 Planctomycetota bacterium | reverse complement strand
CGAGCGCAAGGAGGAAGGCGCGGCGGAGCCCGAACCCGCCGTGGTCGAGCATCCCAAGGACACGCCGCTGGGCACCGGCGTCTCCGTGCGCGTCTACCAGATCGGCCAGGACATGGCCCAGCTGCGCACGCTCGTCCCCGGGCAGACGCCCAATTGGTCGCATGTGATTCCCGTGCTGGACCTGCGCACGGAGCGCGGGGACTTCGGCAAGGCCGTCGACACGTTCATCACCCACGTGGACGGCTTCCTCGAGGTGCCCGCCGACGGCACGTACGCCTTCCAGCTCGTCTCCGATGACGGCTCGCGCTTCTACCTCGATGACAAGGTCGTCGTGGATCACGACGGGCTGCATGGCAGCACCGAGATGGAGGCGAGCGTCGAGCTCACGAAGGGCCGCCACAAGCTCTTCGTGGAGCACTTCGAGAATGGCGGAGGCGAGCAACTCACCTTGAGCTGGAAACCGCCGGGCGCCGAGGCGTTCGTCGTCGTGCCCAACGAGGTCCTGCGGGCGCCCAAGGGCGAGGTGCGCGTGACGTCGCCGGGCAACAAGCAGCTCGTGAAGATCGTGCCGCGCTACGCGCCCGGCGACGGCGGGCCGCTCGACGGGGTCCATCCCGCCTTCGACCTCATGACCGTGCGTCCCGAGGGCTTCGAGCCGCGGGTCGGCGGCATGGGCTGGCTTCCCGACGGGCGGCTCGTGATCTGCTGCTGGGAGCCTCGTGGCGGCGTGTACGTGCTCGATGGCGTGCGCGGCGACGATCGCTCGAAGATCCGCGTCAAGCGCATCGCCGAGGGGCTTGCCGAGCCGCTGGGCCTGTGTGTCGTGGACGGGCGGATCTTCGTGCTGCAGAAGCAGGAACTGACCGAGCTCGTCGATCACGACGGGGACGGGGTCATCGACGAGTACCGCTGCGTCGCCAACGGCTGGGGCGTCACGGCGAACTTCCACGAGTTCGCCTTCGGTCTCGTCCACAAGGATGACCACTTCTATGCCACGCTGGCGACCGCCATCGATCCCGGGGGCGCGAGCACCCAGCCCCAGGAACAGGATCGCGGCAAGGTCGTGAAGATCGCCATGGACGGCTCCTTCGAGTTCGTCGCCGAGGGCCTGCGCACGCCCAACGGCATCGGGTTGGGCGTCGACGGCGAGATCTTCATCACGGACAACCAGGGCGACTGGCTGCCCGTCTCGAAGCTGCTGCACTTCAAGGAGGGCGCGTTCTTCGGCGGCCGCTCCGTGGACTTCGAAGGCACGGCCGACAAGGTCGAGCAGCCGCCCGTGGTGTGGTTGCCCCAGGGCGAGATCGGCAACTCGCCCGGCGAGCCGGGCATCCTCCTGGAGGGGCCCTACAAGGGGCAGATGGCCCATGCCGAAGTGACCCACGGCGGTCTCAAGCGGGTCTTCCTCGAGAAGGTGAAGGGCGCGTACCAGGGCTGTGTCTTCCGCTTCACCCAGGGCCTCGAGGCCGGCATCAACCGCTGGACGCGCGGGCCCGACGGTGCGCTCTACGTGGGGGGGATCGGCTCGGCCGGCAACTGGGGCCAGTCAGGCAAGCGCAAGTACGGCCTGCAGCGGCTGAAGCCCAATGGGACGTCCGTGTTCGAGATGCTGCGCGTGCGCATGCGGCCGCACGGCCTGTGGATCGACTTCACGGAGCCGCTCGCCGATCCGTCCGGCGTCGATCCCCAGGACTACGCCCTCCAGCAGTGGCGCTACCAGCCCACGAAGACCTACGGCGGTCCGAAGATCGACGTCGAAGCCCTGTCCGTGACCCATGTCGCGCGCAGCGCCGATCGCCGCAGCGTGTTCCTGCACGTGCCCGGCCTCAAGGAGGGCCACGTCGTCTACGTCCGCCTGGCGCGCACGGTCCGTGGCGCGGGGGGCAAGGCGCCGTGGAGCACGGAGGCCTGGTACACGCTCAATCGCCTACCCGCCGAGTCCAGCGTGGGGGCCGGAGTACCGCCGCCGCCGCCGGTCAACGTGCTCGATGCCGCCCAGCGCAAGGCGGGCTGGCAGTCGCTCTTCGACGGCGCCAGCTGCGAGCACTGGCGCGGCTTCCAGCGCGAGGACCTGCCCGCGGCGTGGTCGGCGCAGGACGGCGTGCTGCGCTTCGATCCCTCGGTCGAGGACCGCGGGGACATCGTCACGAAGCGGGAGTTCTCGCACTACGTGCTCGAGCTCGAGTGGCGGCTGGAGGAGCGCGGCAACAGTGGCGTGATGTTCCACGTCGGCGAGGAGGAGGGCGCACCCTGGGCCACCGGGCCCGAGATGCAGGTGCTCGACAACGAGGGCCATCCCGACGGCCGCTCGCCTCTCACCTCGGCTGGGTCCAACTACGCGCTCGTCGCACCCGCCCTGGATGTGACGCGTCCGCCCGGGCGTTGGAACCGCGCGCGCCTGGTCGTGGATGGGACGCGCATCGAGCACTGGCTCAACGGCTGGAAGCTGCTCGAGTACGAGCTGGGGTCCGAGGACTGGAAGGCGCGGGTGGCCAAGAGCAAGTTCGCCGACATGGCCACCTACGGCAGCCTGCGCAAGGGCCGTATCAGCCTGCAGGATCACGGCGATCCCGTGTCCTACCGCAACATCCGGATCCGCCCCCTAACCCGCTGAGTGGGCCGTCGCGCGGCAAGGGGACTCGACGGTAGACTGCCCCCATGGACGTCGTCGGCATCGATCTGGGTACCACCAACAGCCTCGTCGCCGTGCTGGGCGCGGAGGGGCCGACGGCACTGCCCAACGAGCTGGGCGACCACCTCACCCCCTCTGTGATCGCGATCGCCGCCGATGGCTCGACCATCGTGGGACGCTCCGCGCGCGATCGCCTGGTCGTGGCGCCGGACGCCGGGCGCGCCTTCTTCAAGCGCGACATGGGCACGGACACCAAGTACGAGTTCGGCGGACGCACGTGGACACCCACCGAGTGTTCCGCGACGATCCTGCGCGAGATGCGGCGCGTGGCGGAGGTGAACCTCGGCCACGACGTGAAGCGTGCCGTCGTGACCGTGCCGGCGTACTTCCATGATCCCCAGCGGCAGGCCACCCTCAAGGCCGCCGAGATCGCAGGCCTGAAGGTCGAGCGGATCCTGAACGAGCCGACGGCCGCGGCGCTTGCCTACGGCTACCAGGCGGGCAACGACGAGGAGCGCCGGCTGCTCGTGTTCGACCTGGGCGGGGGGACGTTCGACGTCACGGTGCTCGAGGTCTTCGAGGGCATCGTCGAGGTCCGTGCGTCGGCCGGGGACAGCCGGCTCGGTGGCGAGGACTACACGGACGCGCTGGTCGAACTGCTCGGCGCGCGGGTCGGGGCGTCCTACGACCCGGTCGTGCGGGCGCGACTGCGCCAAGCCGTGGAAGTCGCCAAGCGCGCCCTCTGGCAGCAGGACACCGTGGAGTTCACCTGGGAGGAGAAGTCCGTCCCGCTGACGCGCGCGGATGTGGCCAACGCCTGCGCGGCCCTGAACGCCCGCTTGATGCCGATCCTCCAGCGCTGCGTGCGCGATGCGCGCCTGACCAAGGACGAGATCGACGACGTGCTGTTCGTCGGCGGCGCGAGCCGCCTGCAGACGGTCGTGGATCTCGTGACGGACATCTTCGGTCGCTTGCCGAACCGCAGTCTCGACCCAGACCGCGTCGTGTCCTACGGGGCGGCCGTGCAGGCCGCGCGCGTGGAGCGCCATGCGGCAGTCGAGGATCTCGTGATGACGGACGTCTGTCCGCACAGCCTCGGCATCCAGGTCGCGAAGGAGTTCGGCGGTCGCTACGAGTCCGGCCACTTCATGCCGATCCTCGATCGCAACGTCACCGTGCCGGTGAGCCGCGTCGAACCGTTCCAGACCCTCCATCCCCAGCAGGACGAGCTGAAGGTGGAGGTGTTCCAGGGCGAGCACCGCCACACCGAGAAGAACACCCTCCTGGGGGAGATGCTCATCAAGGGTCTGCGCTCCAAGCCCAAGCAGCGCTTCCCGGGTGAGGTCTCGGTGCGCTTCACGTACGACGCCAACGGCATCCTGGAGATCGAGGTCACCATCCTCGAAACGGGCAAGGTGCTGCGGCACGTCATCGAGAGCCGGCCGGGGGCCATGGCGCCGGAGGAAGTGGCCCGCGCCGTCGCCAGCATGGCGCCGCTGAAGGTGAGTCCGCGCGACCTCCTGCCCAACCGCGCGCGCCTCGAGCGCGCCAACCGGCACTTCGCCGAACTCACGGGGATGCGGCGGCAGCAACTGGGCGAGGCCATCGACCGCTTCGAGGCTGCGTTGGCCGCCGGCCATCCGGACGAGATCGGCTTCGCGGCCATGGTGCTCGACGACTGGCTCGGCGACCGCTACCACCTCGAGGATGAGACGCCCCAAGAGACGTCGACCCCGGATCCCCAGGATCAGCCGGAGAGCTAGCCGTGAGCGTGGACGGTCCTCTCGACGCCTGGCGCATCCTCGCACTCGAGGTGGGGGAGACCGACCGACGCACCGTGAAGCGGGCGTACGCCAAGATGCTGCGCAAGCACCGGCCGGAAGACGATCCCGCCGGCTTCCGCGACGTGCGCGATGCCTACGAGTTGCTGACCGAGTACCCCGCCGACTTGCTGCGCGAGTACGCCGGTGTGGACCCGGACGGGGAGGACGGCGACGACGCCGAGGCCGTGTCCATGGACGCGTGGATCGCGGAACTCGAGGACAGCCCGGAGGCGCCTGCCGACGCCGCGGCCACGGGGCCCGCGCCGTTCGAGGAACGCTGGGTCGGCCCGCCGCCGAGCCAGGAAACGCCGGCCGAGACGCCGCCCGCTCCCGACGGGCCCGCGCCGTTCGAGGAGCGCTGGTCCGGTCCGCCGCCGTCCCAGGCGCTGGCCCCCGACGTCGCGCCACCGCCTTCGGAGGGACCGGCGCCGGTGCAGGAGCGCTGGAGCGGTCCGCCGCCGACGCAGGCCGACAACGCACTGCCGCCTCCGCCGCCCGTGCCGCCCGGTCCGCCGCTCGCCGAGGGCGTGCAACGCGAGTGGCGTGCCCTCCTGATCACGGCGTTCAAGAAGCCGGCGCCCGAGCGTGGCGACGCCCTGCGCGCCGCCATGGCGACGGTGTTGCGTCAGGCCGAAGCCTCCCCCGAGGCGCGCGAGGAGCTCTTCACGACCCTCTCGGAGGGCTTCCCTGCGAAGGCCCACGGGACGCTCGCCTTCCTGCTGCCGCCCGAGATGCTGGCGCGCTGCCTGGAGCACGGCGAGTCGGAGCTGCCGGGGTGGGCCGCCGCGGCCCTGGCCGGCGGTGCGCGTACGGCGGCCCTCGGGCGCATGCTGGATGCCGTGGACGCTCGCGCCGGGAGCATGGGCTTCGGGCCGGAGCAGGTCGGCGGCCTCTACGAGCTGGTGCGTGGCATTGCGATCCACTTTCCCGCTCGCGCCCAGGCCCTGGCCGACCGCATCTGGGCGGAGGCACCGAGCCACGTGCGGCGCTACCTGGATCTCGATGAGATCGACCTGTTGATCAAGATCGGTGAGGAGACGGCGTACTGGCGTCCGACGGAGCGCGCGCTCTTGACGCGCATCGCGATCGCCGGAGAGCTGCCGGCCGGTGAGCCCACCACGCTGATCGACTCCACGCGCCGGGCCGTGTCGCGCACCCAGCCCGACGCCGTGGTGCGTGGGTTCGTCGGGGCGCTTGCCCCGGTGCTGGCGCGGCTCCCGCGCGCCGAGCGTATCGCCAAGCGCACGCAGCGGACGCGCGCGGCCACGGGCGGTGGGGGTGGCGGTGGCGGCGGTGCGTGGTGGTTTGTCGTCGTGGCCGTGATCTTCACCCGCGGCTGCTACTCGCTGATGAAGGACGACCCCAAGCCCCGGAACATCCACAACCATCGCGACATGCAGCGCAACCTCGACCGTCTGCGGCGCTCCATCGATACGAAGCGCTGGGTGGAGGAGGAGCGCGACGATGGCCTGAACGAGGACTACACGCTGCCCCGCGAACTCCGCCGTGCCTGGCGTCGGGTCCGCGCCAAGGAAGCGCGTGGAGAAGCCCTGGATCGGCACGACCGGGAGATCAAGCGGGCGATCGAGCGCAGCCGGTCCGGGCGACCACCACGATGATCGTGCGGGCATGAAAACGCCCCGGCACGCGTGGCGTGCCGGGGCGTTTGTTCGGTCGGTCGTCCAGTCGGGCTGAACTAGTCGTTCAGCGCCTCGTGCACGCGGCCGACCATCTCGGGGCCGGGCGTCAGCGTGGCGTCGCCCTCGTCCTTCCACTTCGACGGGCAGCCCTCGGAGGGCTTCTTGGCGAGGTAGAGGTTGGCCTTGAACTTGCGCAGAAGCTCGTCGATGTTGCGGCCCATGTTGTAGAAGTTCACTTCGCTGTTCATGAGCATGCCGTCGGGGCTGATCACGAACGTGCCGCGCAGGGTCAAGCCGCTGCCCTCGTCGTAGACGCCGAACATGCGGCCGAGGTTGCCGGTCGTGTCGGCGCCCATGGGGAACTGCACGTTGGCGAGTTCCTTCTCCTCACGCTTCCACGCGAGGTGAACGAACTGGGTATCGGTACTGACGGTCACCACCTCGGCGCCCAACTTCTTGAAGCGATCGTACTGCTCTGCCAGAGCAGCAAACTCGGTCGCTCACACGAAGGTGAAGTCGGCCGGGTAGAAGAACAGGATGCTCCACTTCCCCGCGGCCTTCTGCTCGGCGAGGCTGAAGTTGCCAAAGCCATGGCTGGCGGAGTCGTAGGTCGTGAGCTCGAAGTCGGGGACGGTGTCACCGACGCCGAGGACCTTGTCGGTCTGCGTCATCTGGGGTCTCTCCTCGGTACGTCTGGGGGGCGCTAGGGCCGCACGGATGGGGGCGCGGCGTGCGCCTCGTGATATCGGCGGGATCCCCCAGGATGTCAACGGAAACGCCGATGGATGGCGTCCGCTAGACTGTTCCGGGGGATGGAGGTGTTGCGTGACGTGCCGTTGGGCTGCCCTGGCCCTTTGCCTCCTGCTCCTGGGGGTCGCTGCGCCCCCGGGCCTTGCGGGCCCGGAGCCGACGCCGGCGAGCCGAGCCGATGAGGTCGTCAAGGCGGTGGCCGGCGGCGATGACGCGGCGCTACGCGCCCTGGGCGCGTCCGAGCACCCCGAGGCCTGGCTGGTCGTGGACGCCCTGCTCGCGCGCGGCGCCGGCGACGCCGCGGCCCGGTTCGCCGCGGCGGCCACGGCCGCGGGCAC
>JARGNS010000189.1:6427-7225 GCA_029213105.1 Planctomycetota bacterium | reverse complement strand
CAGTTCCGGCCCCGAAGGTGACGAGAGCATGTACACCGTCGGCGACGTGCTTCCGCACGTCGGCAGCCGCATCACGTACGTCTACGACCTCAGCGACGACTGGCGCCACGACCTGGAAGTGCGGGAGATCCGCGAGGATGAGGAGCAGGCGTTCGTCTGCCTGGGTGGCGAAGGCGCCGGTCCGCCTGAGGACTGCGGCGGCCCGATGGGCTTCCCGGATCTTCTCCGTGCGCTCGCCCACCCGAACCACATAGACCACGAGGAGAAGACGGCGTGGCTGCGCGATCGGCGCGAGCACCTCGCGCAGTACGACGAGCGCTTTGTGGGTGAGTACGACCCTCGCGAGTTCGATCCCATGGCGGTGACGCGGGCGCTGTCCGACCTGCGCTTGGAGTACGAGACCGACGAGGTCTGAGGGCCGCACGCACCGCTCTCACCTGCAACAAGCGGCACCGAGCGGCGCCGAACATGGCCAGGTAGGTGGCCAGGCGAAATCGCGACTGTCGCCGGAGCCCCATCTCTTGGGCGGGCTCTAGGGGACATGCCTGCTCCCGAAGCAGGCGCGCTACCAAGCTGCGCTACGCCCCGACGGCGTGCGAGGGAGTGTACCGGCTTCCCCCGGGACGGTGGATGTTCTTCACGGGCGGCTGAGCAGCCCAGGAAATGGGGGCTGGGCGGCTGTGGGGGATGCGGGTGTGTGTGCGGCCTTGCGGGGCGCGCCGTTGGGGGCTTCGGGGGCCGTTCGGCAAGGAATGGCATTGGACTGCAATGAACGGGCGTGAGGCGGGCCAGGTAGGT
>JARGNS010000189.1:0-6417 GCA_029213105.1 Planctomycetota bacterium | reverse complement strand
CCTGCAACAAGCGGCACCGAGCGGCGCCGAACATGGCCAGGTAGGTGGCCAGGCAAGGGGGGGAGGCGAACCAGAGGAACCGGCGGGTACATTGCCTCGCGGTCCCCGTGGATGTGGCGCGCGTGATGAACTCTACGTGCACGTGGCACGGCACGAGCGCCCCACGCAGTTCGGAGCATTGGCCCATGGGCAGTCAGCGTTCGATCCCTACTCAGTTGGCCGTTGGCCTGGCACTTGTCCTGGCTGCTTGTGCTGCCGTGGGCTGCACGCAGTACGCAACGCCAACCGAGCGGCTACCCGCCTGTGAAGGCGCCGTGGGGGATTCGAGTGGCACCTACCGCGACCCGGCCTTGGGCCCGCCGCAGCTTGGTCCCCAAACGGGAGATTGAGCTGAGAAGCGGAGACCGGTCTCGGCATGACGGCATGACCGAAATCACCGCACCCGCAATCCCTCCGCGTCCTTACGAGGACTCCGCTTCCGCTCCCAGCGCGTCATGGCAGACAGCCTCGACATTGTGGCCGTCGGGGTCGAGGACGTACGCGCCGTAGTAGTGCTCGTGGTACTGGGGGCGCAGGCCAGGCTTGCCGTTGTGCGTGCCGCCGGCGGCGAGTGCCGCGTGGTAGAAGTCGTCGACTTGTTGGCGGTTCTTCGCGCGAAAGGCAACGTGGATGCGAGGCTTCGTGGCGGAGCCGACGCCGATGTAGAACTCGGCCTCGAGGGGGTCCGTCCAGCCGAGGGTGAGGCGACCGCCGAACTCGACTGGGCCCTCAGAGAGCTTCTTGTAGCCAAGCGGCGCGAGAGCCTGGTCGTAGAAGTGGCCGCTCTTCGCGAGATCACGGACGTCAATGGCGAGGTGGTCGATCATCGGATTCGTCATGATACCGGGTGCGCTGGATTCGTGCGGGCTGCGTGACCGCCTGGCCCGCCAACGTGCGCTGCGGTTCCCCGTGCCCTGACAAGCCCCCGCGGAGCGTGCGACCTGGCAACTCACGCAGTAGCCCACAAGGGCTGTTGTCGAGGCGCCCGGGACTCGGGTGCCGGCGCCGAGCCGGGTGCTGGCAGGTCAGCGGCCCCCGGCCGCGCGACTCGGATCCGCGATGCGGACGAAGTGCTTCCGCAACACCCGACCGTGGGGCGTCGTCGTGGACCAGCCACGTTCGAAGTGACCCTGGACGCCGCAGACAGGCAGGCCCTTGCGCCGGATCACCTGCACCGCGCACGCCCCCGTGCGAGCAAGATGCTCGCAGCCCTGCGGTCCCTGCTTCAGGCCCGACTTGTGACTCTGCGAGCGGGGATAGTCCCCGGGCAGACCGTCGAAGATCGGATCGCTCCCCAGGCGCTCGATGAGCACATCCCCCGTCTCGCCCATCCCACGCGGCGGGATGCCCTCCGCGCGACCCAGCCACTGACAGCCCAGGCAGATGCCGAGCGTCGGCGCGGGGGCGCCGTGGATGAGGTCGTAGATTCGCGTGCGCACAGGCGGGCTGCGTGACGCCCCGACGGCCCGTTCGAACGAGCCGGAGCTGCATCGACGCCCCCGCACCACGCGGTCGATCTTCGGGGGATTCCCCCACCCCAGGAAATCGGTCCCTCCAAAGCCAGCCCCACGATCTCCAACGCATACGCGCAGGCCGTTCGGCGGTATCCTGCCCGCTCGCATGGACGACCCCTGGACAAGAGCACGTGAGTACCTCGATCGCCGCACGGCGATCTCGATGCTGGCTACCCTCGACGCCCAGGGCATCCCGGAGATGGCCGTCCTCATCGCACCGCGCATGACCGACGACACCACCGTCGCCGGCGGCGAAGAGCAGGACGTCGCGGGCAACACCTTCCGCAACCTGCGACGCAACCCGCGCGGCACCCTCCTCGTCCTCGATCCCGTCATGGATCCGCGCGCGCGAGACGGCGTCCGACTCCAGGTCGAGTTCCTCGGGGCCGAGGAAGACGGCAAGGAACTCGGCGAGCTCAGCCGCTGGCTCGAGAGCTTCGCCCCCGGACGCAAGATCGTCCGGCGACTCATCTTCAAGGTGCTCTCAGCCGAGAACTTCCGGCCGCGCGCCGACGGTCCCGTCCTACTCCAGTAGGTACGAGCCCTACGCGTCAGGCGGCGCGTCACCCGGCGGCTTGGGTGCAATGCCCTTGCGAATGCAGATCTCGTTGCCCGTCTCGTTCCACGAGACCGAATCCATGTAATGCCGGATCAGCGTGATGCCACGACCGTGCAGCGCCGTCGTCGCCGCAGGCGGTCGCTTCGCGTGACCCTCGTGGTCGAACCCCGGACCCTCGTCACGGATGCGGTACGTCGCCGAAGTCGCCTCGTACTCCGCCATCACGTGGATCCGTCGTGCGGCCAGCTCGGGGTTCTCCAGCCGCTCCTTCACCAGGTTCGCGATGCCGCCCGGCTCCAGCATGACACTCGTCTTCTCCTCGAAGGAGATCTCGAGGTTGCCGTGCTCGTACGCGTTGGCCAGGGCCTCGTAGAGCGCGAGCTTGATCTCGGTGATTGCAATGCCGTAGCCGGGGTAGCCCAGCTGCAGCTCGCGGCCGAGGTACGCCACGACCTTGGAGAGGACGGCCGACTTGCTCTCGAAGCTGAGCTGCGTCGTCCGGCGGTCGACCAGGTCGATCACGTCGCGCACACCCGCTTCCTCCTCGATCGCCTTGTAGATGCCGTCCAGGACGAACTGGATCTCCAGACGGTCGAACGGCTTGCGGATGAGGTTGACAGCACCCAGCGACAGCGCCCGCTCGGTCGTCTCCGGATCCGTCGTGCTCGAGACCACCACCACCGGGACATGCGGATCGTTCTCGCGGATCTTCGAGAGCGCCGGCAGACCGTCGAGCCGCGGCATGTGCATGTCGAGCAGGATCAGATCAGGCGCGCAGCGCGCAGCCACATCGACGCCCTCTTCGCCATCGACGGCTTCGACGACCTCGAAGCCACGCTGCTCGGCGAGACGGCGCAGGACTTCCCGGACCTGGCCGTCGTCTTCGGTGATCAGGCAGAGCGGTCGATTGCGCCGTTGCGTCTCGATGGCAGCCACCTCCCCGGGGTCGAGCGGCCCCTCTCATACCGTCGAGTCGGCCTGGCGGGAAGGCATTAGGGGGCTGTAGGCACCCGTTGGGGTGAGCCCGGCCGCGCTCCCCCGTATGCTCTGCCGGTGAGGGAGGCCGCCGTGCGGCCCACGGGGCACGCATCGCCGGAGACGAGTCAGTGAGCGACGAACAGGTCCGGGTGGCGTGTCCGGCGTGCGGCCAGCGCTTCAAGATGCCCCCCGCGGCCGTTCCTGCGGGCGCGACGGGCAAGCAGGCCCGCTGCCGTGGCTGCGGTGCGTCCTTCCGCGTGCTGCGCGACGGGGAGGCCCTGCGCGCGGAGGCCGCGGCCGCGCCGCCGAGCGACCCCGAACCTGAGCCCAAGAGCACGCCGCCCGTGCGTGGACGGCGCAAGAAGGTAATCCAGCCGCCGGCCAGCAAGCGTCCTGCAACCGCCGGCAGCCTGACTCCCGCGCCTGCGCCGACGCGGGGCGAGCCCGGCGGGCCGGCGCCGTTCGGCATCGGAGATCGCGTCGGCCGCTACGAGATCGAGGCCGTCATCGCCCGCGGCGGCATGGGAGGCATCTACAAGGCCTACGACCCGGCCGGCAACCGCCACGTCGCGCTGAAGGTGCTTGTGAGCACTGCCACCGAGCTCGACAAGCTGCGCTTCCAGCGCGAGATCCAGGTGCAGGGCAACATCCAGCACCAGCACATCATGCCCATCTTCGACAGCGGTGTGATCGGTACGGTGCGCTACTACACGATGGAGCTGCTGAAGGATCCGCTCGACCTGGTCGAGTTCACCGATCAGTTGCACAGTGGTCGTGCGGCCAAGGACCCCAAGCTGCGTCCCCTGGCCGGGCTCGAGTCGGCCGTGCGTCGTCTGGTGCTGCCCATCTGCAGCGCGCTCTACCACGCCAACGTCAACGAGGGCGTGCTGCACCGCGACCTGAAGCCCGGCAACGTGCTCGTCGATCGCAACGGCCTGCGCGTCTTCGTCATCGACTTCGGTGTGTCCTCGCTGCTCGAGAAGAAGAACGCGCGCCTGGCCCACCTCGATCGCGATCTGCCCGTGCCGCTCTCGGGCAAGGGCGTGTCCGTCACGGGCACTCTCGTGTTCATGCCCCCGGAGCAGGCGCGCGGCGAAGCCGACAAGCGGGGCGATGTCTGGGCGATCGGCGGCATCCTGCATCACCTCGTGACGGGCCAGCCCCCGCTGCAGAACGCCGTGCGGCCCAACGTGTCGAAGCAGGATCGCGTCCAGGGCCTCATGCTGCTCGCCGAGCAGGCACGGGAGGAAGGCAAGTACTCCGAGGCGCAGGAGTACGACGACATGGTGGCCTCGATCCGCGCAGGCACCGAGCGCTCGCTCGATGACCTGCGGCGGGACGTCCTCGCCGGCCACTACCTGCCGCGGCCCACGGGAACGCCCAAGGCCCTCGACGCCATCATCGACAAGGCCCTGCGCCCCAACCCCGAACAGCGCTACCGCCACGCGATGGACCTGCACGACGACCTGGAGGCCTGGCTCGCCGGACGCCCGGTGCGCGCGATGGTGCGGAGCGCCGGCGCCGCCGGCGGCGCGCTCTACCGCGCGCGCCTGTTCCTGCAGCGCCACAAGGCCCTGGTCGCGGTGTTGCTCCTCGCCGTCATCGGCTCGGTCGCCGCCATCCGCTTCTGGCCCCGCGAGGCCCCCGTGGATCGCCCGCGCGTCGCCCGCGAGCACATGGATGCCGCCCGCGCCGCCGAGGATGCCGGCGACCGCGCCACCGCCCGGGCCCAGGCGCGCGAGGCGCTGATGTTCGATCCCGGCCGGGAGGACGCCTTCCTGCTCTTCGGTCGGCTGGACGCTGCGGACGCCTTCGATGCCGCTCTCCAGCGGGCCGGCATGCTGCGCGACGCCGCGGGCGACGCCTACGTGGCCGGCGACCTCGATCTCGGCCGCGCACGCCGCGCCGCCCTGGAGGAGGTGCTGGTCAGCCACATCCTGCCCGTGCTCGACACGCCCATGGGCGATCCCCACGCCGAGGCCGTGCGTGCGCTGCACGCCTTCGCCCAGGGCCATCAGGCCCTCGCCGTGACGGACGCGCCGCCGGGCTGCAGCTACGCGCTCTACCGCGTGGCGGGGGAGGCGGGGCCCGTCGCATGGGACAAGACCCTCGACCTGCCCTCCGGCCCGGAGGGCCTCGGCACGGACGCCGTCGTCCAGCCAGGCGCCTGGATCCTGCGCATCCGGCGGGGGCGTGGCGAGGTGTTGCTGCCCTTCCGCGCTGTCGAGGGCGGCTCCGGGGTCCGCCTCGCGTGCCCGATCGATCCGAAGCAGGTCGAGGCGCGCACCGTCTACGTGGGCGCAGGCATGGCGCCTGGCCCCGACCGCCGCCAGTCCGTCGGTGCGTTGCTCTGGGATCGCTCCGAGGTCACGGCCGCGGACTACGCCCGCTTCCTGAAGACCCTGCCGCCGGAGGAGCAGCGCCGGCGCGTGCCGCGCGTGGCAGGCGAGCTCGGTGCGCTCGGCGAGCCGCTCTGGGATCGGGACGGGGACACCTTCCTGACGCCCGCCGGCGCGAGCCGCCGTCCGGTGGAGGGCATCTCCCTCTACGACGCGCAGGCCTATGCGGCCTTCGCCCAGAAGCGTCTGCCCACGGCCGCGGAGTGGGCCTGGGCCGCGACCGGGCCCGACGGTCGCCCCTGCGCGGCCGGCTCGCTGCGGGATCTCGTGCGGGCAGGCGTCCACATCGATCGACCGCTGGCCGGCGTGACGGACGGCCGCTCCGTGGCCGGCGACCGCAGCCCGTTCGGCCTCTACGACATGGCCGGCAACGTGTCCGAGTTCACATCCACGCTCGGCGTCCTGCGCGGGGCGTCCGGCTGGTTCGTGATGGGCGGGTCGTACCTGACCCCGCCGGGGCGCGCCCTGGTCAGCGATGCGCGCCTCGTGCCCGGCTGGCTCCCGCTGCAGGGCGTCGGTCTGCGCTGCGTCCGCGCCGCGCCCTGACGTCCGCAGCAGGCCGTATCGGCAGGTTCGAGCCGCAACTTGCGCCCTTTATCAAGACGACTTAGCTATCGACGCATTTCTGTAACCCGATATTTTCCATGCGGTTACGCCGATCGATTGCCCGCGCACGCCGCGAATCGCCCGAAGCGGCGCCCCCCGTGCGGGCGAAAGCCCTACGATCTGGCCTCGCGCATCGGCATGGGACTGCCTCAGGTGCGCGTGGGGGATCCGAAAGGTGGAAGCGATGATCGACAGGCTGGACCGCGTGGCACCGCATGCCCACGCACGCAGGCGCGCCCGCGGGGCGTGGGTGCTGTGCGTGGCCGTGAGCGCCCTGCTCGGGTTGCCGGGCTGCGGCGGCGGCGCCGCGGGCAGCCCCGCC
>JARGNS010000188.1:5102-7243 GCA_029213105.1 Planctomycetota bacterium | reverse complement strand
CTCGGTCTGGGGCGTGTCCGGCGGGGGCGGTCCGGCCGTGACGAGCGGCACGCCCAGGCGCGCGGCCAGGGCCTCGACGCCGGCCCGGTCCACGGCGGCGGCTTCCGGGCCACGCCACCCGTGGTCCACGTGGGCCAGTACGAGTGGCAGGCGGCCCCAGGCGGCGAGCAGCGCGGCCAGCGCCGTGGAGTCGCGGCCGCCGCTCACGGCCACGAGAAGGCGGCCAGTGGGCGGGAGCACGCCGGAGGCGCGCACGGCGTCCAGGAGGCGCTCGGTGGGGGTGGTCGTGGCGTGCACGCTGCCATCGTGCGCGCGGGACACGCGGAATCAACTCCCCGGCCCGAATGGCCGGGGATTAGACTCCGCTTCCGGGTCGCAGGGGCCCGTACGGAGCTCTTCGCATGACCATCCGCGTCGCCATCAACGGGTTCGGCCGCATCGGCCGCCAGGTCTTCCGCATCCTTCACGCGCAGCGTGACCGCTTCGAGGTCGTTGCCGTGAACGACCTGGGCAAGCCGGAGGCTCTCGCCCATCTCCTGAAGTACGACAGCACCCACGGGCGCTTTGACGGCGAGCTCGCACTCGTCGACGGCAAGCTCGAGGTCGAGGGCTGGAGCGTGCCCCTCCTCAGCGAGCGTGACCCGGCGCAGCTGCCGTGGGCCGAGCTCGGCAACCCGATGGTCGTCGAGGCGACCGGCGTGTTCCGTCTCCGGGCGCAGCTCGAGAAGCACCTCGAGGCCGGCGCCGCCAAGGTCCTGCTGACCGTGCCGCCGAAGGACGAGATCGACGCCCTGGTCGTGCTCGGCGTGAACGACGACGAGCTCAAGGCCGAGCACAAGCTCGTCAGCAACGCCAGCTGCACGACGAACTGCCTGGCCCCGATGGCCAAGGTGCTGCACGAGGCGTTCGGCATCGAGCACGGCCTGATGAACACGATCCACGGCTACACGAACGACCAGCGCATCCTCGACCTCGAGCATGGCGATCTGCGTCGCGCGCGCAGCGCCGCGGTGAACATCATCCCGACCACGACGGGTGCCGCCCGTGCCGTGGGCAAGGTGATGCCGGAGCTCAACGGCAAGCTCGACGGCTTCGCCGTGCGCGTGCCCGTACCGGATGGCTCGATGGTCGACCTGACGGTGATCCTCTCCCGCGACGTCACGGTCGCCGAGGTCAACGCGGCCATGAAGGCCGCCGCCGACGGCCCCATGAAGGGCATCGTGCGCTACAGCGAGGAGCCGATCGTCTCGAGCGACATCATCGGCGACCCGGCCAGCAACATCTTCGACGCGCCGCTCACGATGGCCATGGGCAGCACCGTCAAGGTCTGCGCCTGGTACGACAACGAGTGGGGCTACAGCAGCCGCTGCGTGGACCTGCTCGCGCGCATGGCCGGCATCCCGCAGCCCGCCTAGCAGCCCACCGGCTTCGCGGAGCCCGCGCGCCGATGAATCACGACGATGCCGTGTGCGGCGCCACTGGGGGATCGCCCCCGTAGGCTGATCGCCCCCGCGAGGAGAGCCGCATGCCCGACGTCAAGATCGCCCCGTCCATCCTCTCGGCCGACTTCGCCAATCTCGAGGCGGAGTGCCGCGACGTCCTCGACGGCGGGGCCGACCTCCTGCATCTCGACGTGATGGACGGGCACTTCGTGCCCAACCTCACGTTCGGCCCGACCCTGGTGAAGAGCCTGCGGCCCAAGACGGACGCCATCCTCGACACGCACCTGATGATCACGGACCCCACGAAGTACGTGGAGGCGTTCGCCAAGGCCGGCTCCGACTGGATCTCCGTCCACGTCGAGGCCCCGGACGACATCGCGGAGGCCATCCGCATCATCAAGGACAACGGCGCCGTCGCCGGGGTCGTGCTGAACCCCGACACGCCGGTCGAGAAGGCCGAGCCCTACCTCGCCGACGTGGGGCTGGTCCTGATCATGTCCGTCTTTCCCGGTTTCGGGGGACAGTCGTTCATGCCGGAGGTCCTCGACAAGCCGGCGCGCCTGCGGGAAATGGGCTTCTCTGGCGAGATCTCCATCGACGGCGGGATTGCGCCGCAGACGGCCCCCCAGGCCATCGAAGCGGGGGTCACGGTGATGGTGGCCGGGACGGCCGTCTGCGGCCAGAGCGACCGCGCCGCTG
>JARGNS010000188.1:0-5042 GCA_029213105.1 Planctomycetota bacterium | reverse complement strand
ACCTGTTCGACGGTCCCGGCGGGCTCCCAACCTGCCTAGGAGTCGAGCATGGCGTTCTTCCGGAAGAAGAAAGAGATCCCGATCGGGCTGTGGATGAAGTGCCCGGCCTGCGGGAAGATGGCCTTCACCAAGACGGTCGAAGAGAAGCTCCACTGCTGTCCCGAGTGTGACCACCACATGAAGGTCAACGGGCCGACGCGGGTGAAGCACCTGGTCGATGACGGCAGCTTCGAAGAGCTCGGCTCGGACCTCGAGCCGAAGGACATCCTGCGCTTCCGTGACGAGCACTCCTACGAGGAGAAGCTCGAGAAGACGAAGGCCAAGGCCGGCGTCTCCGAGGCCGCCACCGTGGGGCGTGCGACCATCTCCGGACACGGCGTGAGCATCGCCGCCATGGACTTCAGCTTCCGCGGCGGCTCCATGGGCGTCGTGGTGGGGGAGCGCGTGGCGATCGCCGCCGAGGATGCCCTGGAGCGCGGGGTGCCCTTCATCCTCGTGGCCACCTCCGGCGGGGCCCGCATGCAGGAGGGGGCCCTGTCCCTCATGCAGATGGCCAAGACGAGTGCGGCCATCGGCCGCCTGCGTGACGCCGACCTGCCCTACATCGTCGTGCTGGCCGATCCGTGCACGGGGGGCGTCAGCGCCTCCTTCGCCGCCCAGGGCGACATCACCTTGGCCGAGCCGGGGGCCTTGATCGGCTTCGCCGGTCCGCGCGTGATCCAGAACACGATCCGCGCCACGCTGCCCGAGGGCTTCCAGCGCGCGGAGTTCCTGCTCGAGAAGGGCTACGTGGACCGCATCGTGAACCGCGCGGACCTCAAGTCGGAGCTGGTGGCCCTGCTCGAGTTCCTCATGGGCAACCGCAGCGCGTCGAGTGATGCGCCGTCCGAGGCGGCCAACTAGCGCCATGAGCCCCGAGTCCCCCGCATTCACCGTGGCGGCGGTCGACGTCAGCGTCGTCCGGCCCCTGCGGCACCTGTATCTCCGACCGGATCAGCCGGTGGCGGCGGTCGCCTACAAGAGCGACGACTGCGAGACCTGCCACCACGTGGCCGCGCGCGACGCAGAAGGCACCGTCATCGGCGTCGGGACCTCGCACTACGCCGACCGTGTGGCGGGCCAGCCACCGTTCGGTCATCCGGGACTGCGGATCCGCGGCATGGCCGTGACCGACGCCTGGCGCAGCAAGGGGGTCGGCGCGGCCTTGATCGCGGCGATGCTCGAGGCGGGCGCCGAGGCCGGCATGGTCGAGGCCTGGGCGAATGCCCGCACGGCCAGCCTGAGCTTCTACCGGCGCCACGGCTTCAGCGAGGTGAGCCAGGTCTTCGAGCTGCCCACGATCGGGGAGCACGTGGTGGTGGCTGTTTCGCTGGCCAAGTGGGCCAAGAAGGCCACGTAGGCGATCCCGCGGCGGGGCCCGAACGGGGCTGGGCTGATTTCTGGTTCGGCGGGGGGGTGCTGCTATCCTCCGGCCCGGCAGCTGCGTTCCCCGATAGCTCAGTTGGTAGAGCAACTGACTGTTAATCAGTTTGTCCCAGGTTCGAGTCCTGGTCGGGGAGCCACTTCTCATCCCGCGCAGCGGGCTGAGAAGTGGCCCTGAGCGAGCCTGGCGAGTCGAAGGGCCACGGCGTCCGAACTCGCCGCCACATCTTGCGCGCTGCGCCCGACTTGCGAGGGCAGTCCGCGACACGCGCAATGAGGGAGCGTCACTCCCGACCGGCTGCTTAACTCACGGACTCTACGTCTGCCTCTCGAACTCTCTGCCCCTCTCAGAGAGTGCCGCGCTCCGAACAACCGACGCCATGAATGGGGTCCAGGATTCGAACCTGGAGGGTCCTTCGGCACGGGTTGGCGGCTTCTGCCATCGCTCGCGCAGTACTCAGCCCACCCAGCCACGCCGCTTGAACCAGACGAGCATGCCCACCTCGAGAACGACCATCCCTCCGATCGTGATCGGGTGGGCAAGTGGACCGCATCGTCCATCTCGACGACGCGAAAGCGCGCGTCCTCCGTGCAGGAGTAGGCGAGCGTGTTGGGTTGGAACGTGCTCATGAGGATCGCCTCTGGTGCGAGATCCCCCCGCTGATCACTTCACGAGCTCGATCTCGCCCGGCCGCCAGGACTTGTCGAACCAGGGCTCCAGCGGGCCATAGAGGCGCAGGCAAGTGAACCAGCCCTTTCCAGGCACCGTCTGGATCCAGTTGGCTTCCTTGCCCACGGGCGCCTTCGGCCCGAAGTAGAGATCCACCGAGCCGTCCTCGTTGATGTCCAGCTTGTGCCGCTTGTTGTTCTTCGCTGGGAACGGCTGATCCGTCTGTAGCTGCGACCGCGTCTGCGGGTCATACACCACGACGGACCAGAAGTCCTTGGCCGGAACCTTGGCTGGAATGTTCAGCTTGTAGGTCATGCTGCCATCGAGGTAATCGCTGTTCTTGTCGACGGCGATGATCGCGTACTGCGAACCGGCTCCCACCATCTTGTTGACCATCGCCGGCGTGTTGACCGTTCCCATGTAGAAGCAGAGGGTTCGCGCGTCGAGGTAGCGGCCTCCCAGCCCCTTGTCCTTCAACCACTCATGGCTGCCCCCGACGAACGCGGCAAACCAACCGCTGTCCTCGTAGAGGAACGCCTCCTTCATTGGGCGGAAGAAGATCGCGCGTGCGGTGGCGTTCCCGACGGACACGGCCTTGGTGAGCAGTGCCTTCGTCCGTGCATCCGGCTCGAACGGCTTCCCTTTCTGGATCCCGATGGAAGCGATCATGCCACGCAGCTCCGGATCGAGCATGGAGACGGGCTCGCGATCGATCACGCGATGCAACTCCTCGTAGAACTGGAAGTCATTGGCGTGAATCGTGTTGAACGGAACTTCCGAACCGCTGATGAACTTCATCCTGGGCGGGTTCTGCTTGTCTTTGAGGGAGTAGATCTTCAAGCCGTTCCTGAACATGGCATTGGCGGCCTCCGGCTTGCCGTCCACGAGGAATCCACGCAGGATCAGCCAGTTCACGAAAGAGGTCGACCTGGCCACGATGTACTTCTCGCCGTCCACCTCGGCGAACTCGCCACCGACGGGCGGATCGAGCGGCCCTTCGTAGTCAGGAGGCAGGATCAGGTACTTCCCACCCTTGCCCTTGTCGAGGCCGGGGGCCCCCATGTCGACCACGAAGCGCTGCCACGCATCATCCACCGTTCCTGGACCACATCCTGCCGGTATCACCACGACCGTCGGCCCATCCCGATCCAACTCGAGGATTGCAGACGCGTAGACCGTGTCCGTGTTTCCGGTGAGGAACAGCGGGTTCGAGTCCATCAACTTGTCGAAGATGACGACATCGCTGGCGCGCTTCGCGCCGATCTCGACGCAACCCAGGCGAATCGCCTCGATGGACGTGGCGGGAATGCCGCTGAGGAAGGCCTCGACCCCACGCATGAAGATCAGATTGTCGTAGACCTTCCGGACGGTTGCTTCGTTCGGCATGCCGTCGAAGAAGTTCAGGTCTCCGATCGGCGTTTCAACACGGTCGGGTGTCAAGATGGACTTCGGTATCTCGTTGTTGTAGCCGGGCGTCTTCTCGGCGACCGCGTGGAGCGCGATGCCGAGCACCAGGGAGAGCGCAACAGCGCCGCCCAATGACTCTTTTAGAACTCTCATGATTGTGCGTCCTTTCAACTGAGGGACAGCTCCTGCATCCTCGACTCTGCGGCTACTTGACTTCGACCGGCTCGGGGGTGACCTGCCCCCGCTGAGTGTGCCACCTGGCAACTCACGAAGTAGCCCGCAAGGGCTCTTGTCGAGGCACCCAGGCCTCAGGGGCGGGCGCGCGGTAGCCCAACGAGCTATGCGGCCGCAGATGGTTGTACTCCCAGCGCCAGCGTTCGATCAACACCTGGGCTTCCTTCAGCGTGTAGAAGATCTCGCCGTCGAGCAGCTCGTCGCGGAGCTTGCCGTTGAACGACTCGTTGTAGCCGTTCTCCCAAGGGCTTCCCGGTTCGATGAACAGCGTCTTCGCACCGACACGCCCGATCCACTCGCGCACAGCGATCGCCGTGAACTCACTTCCATTGTCTGAGCGGATGTAGCCCGGCACTCCATGTTCGAGCATCAGGTCGGCGAGGCACTCGAGCACGTCGCCTGAGCGTAGCCGCCGCTCAACGCGCACCGCGAGGCAGCGCCGCGTGTACTCGTCAATCACAGTCAGCATCCGGAACTTGCGGCCATCGTGCGTGCGGTCGAACACGAAGTCGTAGCTCCACACATGGTTCGGATACTCCGGCCGAAGCCGGATACACGAGCCATCGTTCAACCACAGCCTTCCACGCTTGGGTTGCTTCTGCGGCACCTTCAGGCCCTCCTGACGCCAGATTCGCTCGATCCGTTTGTGGTTCACTCGCCAACCCTCGTGGCGCAGCAAGGCCGTGATGCGGCGGTAGCCGTAGCGGCCGTACTGCGAGGCAAGCTCGATGGTCCGGTGTCTGAGCCGACGCTCGAACTCGCCTTCGACGGGCGCGGTGCGCTGCGTCGAGCGTGGCTGCCGCAGCGTCCTGCACGCCCGGCGTTCGGATACCCCCAGCGTCTCCTGGACGCATCTCACGGCCGCTCGCCGACGCTGGGGGCTTAGAAGTTTCCCTCCGCCACCTCACGCAGGATCGCGATGTCGAGCGCCTTGTCGGCCACGATCCTCTTGAGTCTGGCGTTCTCGCGCTCAAGCTCCTTCAGGCGCTTGGCCTGGTCGACGCGGAGGCCACCGTACTCCTTGCGCCAGCGGTAGTAGGTGTTCGGCGTTACGCCGAGCTTCTTGCACACCGCCGGGACCTTCGAGCCCTTGGCCAACTCGATCTCCGCCTCACGCAGCATCCGAATGATCTGCTCCGGTCCATACTTCTTCCGTGCCATGTCTGGTCCTCTCCTGATCGATGAACTGTATCCGACCAGGTGGCACGCTCAGGCGGGGGCAGGTCACGCGCAGACCTCGGGCTTGTTCACCGAGCCCTCGTCGTAGTGCTCGGTCTTCCACTCCACCGGCCCCTTGCTGGAGAAGAGC
>JARGNS010000187.1:5508-7284 GCA_029213105.1 Planctomycetota bacterium | reverse complement strand
ATGGGGGCTCTCGTCTCGACGGCGCCCTCCGTGGCGCTCGCTCACGCTGCCTCGCAGCCTACCTCGCCCGCGATCCTGTTCAGCTATGTTGCTGTACAAGCCGATCGCGCCGCCGGTTCGGGTGAGGCTCACGCGCTAGACTGTCGGCGCCCGGAGGGTCCCCATGCGACGCGTCATCCCCGCCCTGCTCGTCCTGCTGCTCGCGACGCCCTGGGCGCGCGCCGAGGACGACCCCTCCCAGGCCAAGAAGGACGACCAACCCAAGCCCGCGGCGTGGGACGTCAGCGATCCCGGCGGCCCGTACCGTCGACACGGACGAAGGCACGGGGATGAGCGTCGACGTCCATCCCGACGGCACCCGCATCGCCTTCGACCTGCTCGGCGACATCTACACGCTGCCGATCGCGGGTGGGGAGGCCACGCGACTCACGAGCGGTCTGCCCTACGACATCCAGCCGCGCTGGAGTCCGGACGGACGACAACTGCTCTTCACTTCCGATCGCGGGGGTGGGGACAACATCTGGGTCATGAACGCGGACGGCTCCAGCCCGCGCGCCGTCACCAAGGAGACCTACCGGCTCTGCAACAACGCCGTGTGGCACCCGAGTGGCCACTACATCGTGACCAAGAAGCACTTCAGCTCGACGCGCAGCCTCGGCGCGGGCGAGATGTGGATGTACCCGCTGCATCAGGACGGCAAGGGCGTGCGCCTCACCAAGCGCAAGAACGACCAGCAGGACATCGGCGAGCCCGCGCTCTCGCCCGACGGCAAGACCCTCTACTGGTCCGAGGACATGTCGGGCGGCAAGACGTTCGAATACAACAAGGACCCGCACGGGATCATCTACGTCATCCGTCGCCTCGACATGGAGAGCGGCGAGATTCGCGACGTCATCCGCCGACCGGGCGGCGCCATCCGGCCCGTGCCGAGTCCGGACGGTTCCTCGCTGGCCTTCGTGCGGCGGCGGGGGCGGGACACCGTCCTGTCGCTGTTCAACCTCAAGACGGGCCGCGTGCGCGACGTCTGGGACGGTCTCTCCCGCGACCAGCAGGAGACGTGGGCGATCTTCGGGCCCCATCCCGGCTTCGACTGGATGCCCGATGGCAAGACGATCGTCATCCAGGGCAAGGGCAAGCTCTGGTCGGTGGACACGCTCACCGGCAAGGCCACGGGCATTCCGTTCCGTGCGAACGTCGAGCAACGGATCTGCGCCACCCGCCGCATCGAGCACCACGCCGGCGGAAAGACGTTCGACGTGCGGGTCATCCGCTGGCCCCAGGTCACCGACGACGGCAAGACCGCTGTCTTCCAGGCCCTCGGCCACCTCTACAAGCGCGACCTCACGACGGGCACGACGACCCGCATCACGAGCCAGACCGACGAGCACGAGTTCGCCCCCTGGCTCGTACCCGGCACGGAGCACGTCGTCTACACGACCTGGCACGACGAGCGCGGCGGCCGCATCCGGATCGTCGACCTCGATGGCACGAGCGGGCGCGTGCTCGTGGACCGGCCGGGCCACTACACCTCCGCCGTCCTCTCGCCGGATCAGCGCGAGGTGCTCTACCAGCGCGCCGCGCCGGATCGCTACCGCGGCGCGACCTTCGCCGAGGACCAGGGCATCTGGCGCCAGCGCGTCGGGCCCGCATCCGAGCCCGCTCACGCGCCCGTGTTCGTCACGCGCAACGGTCGCAAGCCGCGCTACGCCCCGGGCGGCACGCGCATCCTCGTCCTGCGCCGCGCAGGCAAGAAGAGCGCCCTGGTGAGCCTCGACC
>JARGNS010000187.1:643-5435 GCA_029213105.1 Planctomycetota bacterium | reverse complement strand
GATGCGCGCACGATCGCCACCTCCGAGCGGGCCACGGACTTCGCCGTCTCGCCGGACGGCCGCTGGCTGGCCTTCGAGGAACTCTGGCACACCTACGTCTGCCCGTTGCCGCCGCAGCCCATCACGCTCGAGGTCGGGCCCACGATGAAGGCCGTACCCGTCACGAAGCTGAGCAAGGACGGCGGCACGTACCTGAGCTGGTCCGCGGACGGACGCACCGTGCGCTGGAGCCTTGGCGCCGAGCTCTTCCGCGCGACGGACGCAGAGGACGCGCGCCCGCACGCGACCGCCCTGTTCCCCGTGGACGAGACGATCCAACTCGGCTGGAAGCAGAAGGCCGACATCCCCACGACGGACGTCTGGCTGGTGGGCGCCACGATCGCACCGATGCACGACGAGTCGGTCATCCCCGACGGCGTGATCCACGTGCGTGGCAACCGGATCCTCGCCATCGGCGCACGCGACGACGTCCCCGTTCCTTCCGGCGCGAACACGCTCGACTGCAGCGGCACCACGATCATCCCCGGCATCGTCGATGTGCACTCGCACACGGGCGCAAGCAGCGGCGGCATGTACCCGCACCAGAGCTGGGCACTCAACGCCCTGCTTGCATTCGGCGTCCCCACGACCCACGACCCGAGCAACAACACCCAGATGATCCACGCCGAGGCGGAGCTCATCGAAGCCGGCGGCCGACTCGGCCCGCGCATGTACAGCACGGGCACGATCCTCTACGGTGCCGAGGGCGACTTCAAAGCCGTCATCAACAGCCTCGAGGATGCCAGGGCCGCCGTGGCCCGCACGGCGGCCTGGGGTGCACGCGTCAAGAGCTACCAGCAGCCCCGCCGCGAGCAGCGCCAGCAGGTGATCCGCGCCGCCGCCGAGCTCGGCATCATGGTCGTGCCCGAGGGCGGCTCGACGCTGCACTACAACATGACGCACATCCTCGACGGGCACACCACGCTGGAACACGCGATCCCCGTCGCGCCGCTCTACAAGCCCGCGCTCGAGTTGCTCTCGCGCTCGGGGACCTGCTACACACCGACACTTGTCGTGGGCTACGGCGGCATGTGGGGGGAGAACTACTGGTACGCCAAGACGAAGGTCTGGCAGAACGAGCGCTTGCTGCGCTTCACACCGCCGAGCGTCGTGATGCCCAACGCACGGCGACGCGTACTTCTCACCGACGAGGAGGAGTACAACCACATCCGTCTCGCGCGCACATGCGCCGACGTCTACCGCCGCGGCGGCCCCGTGGAGATCGGCGCGCACGGCCAGCTGCAAGGCCTCGGCTCGCATTGGGAAGCCTGGATGCTGGAGCAGGGTGGCTTGAGCCCGCACCAGGCCCTGCGCTGCGCGACCTGGTGCGGTGCGCGCGCCATCTGCCTGGACCACTGCCTCGGCAGCCTGCAGCCCGGCATGC
Source organism: Planctomycetota bacterium (assembly GCA_029213105.1). Taxonomy (GTDB): domain Bacteria; phylum Planctomycetota; class PLA2; order PLA2; family JAEUHO01; genus JAHEIK01. The sequence continues at coordinate 4,012 of JARGNS010000187.1, read as the reverse complement.
TCGCCGACCTGCTCGTCATCGAGGGCAAGCCCCTGGAGAACGTGCGCGACTCCCAGCGCATCCGCTTCACGATGAAGAACGGCCGCCTCTACGACGCACGGACCCTCGAGCAGGTCCTGCCCGCACGCAGCCCCCTGCCCAAGGGCCCGGATCTGAACGCCATTCGCGGCAATCCCGGACAAGCCCACTGCGTCTGCGGACGCTAGCGACTTGCTTCGTCGCGTCCTGCCCCTGCTCGCGCTGTTCGGCCTGGCCCTCGCCGCGCCTGCCGCCGCCGAAGACGAACCGCGCGACTTCAAGGCCGACAAGGCCGCCTACCAGGCGTGGATGGAGCGGCCGTCGCTCTACATGCGCCACAAGGGGCGCATCGAGTTCGCGCAGACCCACGACGTGCGCGCGCTGCGGGTCCTCGCGAAGAGCTACGGACGCCCCGAGGCGCCCAAGGATCAGGTGCAGTACCTGCTGGCGTCGATCTGCGGCGACAACTTCCGCGCGCCGCCGCACCTCGAAGTGTGGCGTACGTGGCGCAAGAAGCACGCCAAGCCCCGCGACGCGTGGCTCTGGTACCGCGCGCTGGAGGCCGACCTCCACATCGACGGCTCACCGGAGACCGTCTCCGTCGTGCGCAAGCACAGCACGGGCGCCCTGCGCGCCGCCGCGCTCGAAGTACTCATCGCCAGTGAGGACCCGGCGGCCCTGACGCTCTCCGCCGAGCTGCTCGCGGCCCTCCCCACCAAGGGCTTCGACCGCATGCTGCTGCTCGAGAGTGCCGCCCAGGCGCTCTACGTCCTGCGCGCGCAGCGCGGCAGCGACGCGTGGAAGAAGACGCTCGAACTCCTCAAGGTGCAGCTCGATGCCAAGCCCACGCTCGAGCGCACACGCGCCGTCATCGCGCGCCGCCTCGGACGCATCGAAGGCGCCATGAAGCCGGTGGAACTGGGTCGCTACGCGCCACCGACGAAGCCGACGTTCCTGGGCCTGGAGGCGTCGGGCTCGCGCGTGGTCTACGTCATCGACATGAGCGACTCGATGCTGACGCCCCTGACCAAGGCGGAGATCGAGGATCTCAAGAAGCCGCCCCGGTTCCTGCCGCCGCCGCCCAAGCCGGGACGCGTCGTGACCGGCGGCAACCTGAAGAAGAAGCCCCAGGCGCCGAAGCCGACGCCAGCGCAGAAGGAAATGGCCGACGCCATCGCACGCCTGCCGTGGCCCCTGATCATCACGCGCTTCGACGCGGCGCGGGAGTTCGTGAAGCTCTCGCTGCGGGCCCTTACGCCCCGCCAGAGTTTCTGCGTGATCGGTTTCGGCTCGGAGGCCAAGCTCCTGGCCGCCACGCCGGGGCTCAAGCCGGCCATCGAGAAGCACGTCGAGAAGGCCTGCGTCGAGCTCGACGTGATCGAGGCGGGCAAGGAGACGCGCGCGCGGCCGTACGGGACGCTGTGGGGCTACACGAACCTGCACGGCGGGCTCCACCGCGCCTTCAAGGTGCGCAGCAAGGGCCTCGTCAAGCAACACGAGTACGTCGACCCGGCCACCTTCACGGAAGGCTGCGACACGATCTTCCTGCTCTCCGACGGCAAGCCCACATGGGACGACTGGCCGGCGTGGGACCGCCGTCTGGCCAAGCACAAGTCCGGCGATCCGGAGTCCGGCGCGGAGGTCCAGGACCACGAGAAGGGCCATTATTACGGCCCGTACGCCCTCGCCTCGTGGCTACGCGATGACGTGCGACGCCTGAACCTCTTCCGCAAGGCAGAGGTCCATTGCGTGGGCATCGGCGAGCATGATCCGCATCTGCTGCGCTTCATCAGCGGGCAGGGCCTCGGGCGATTCCGGCGCATTCCCGCTCGAAAGTGAGCGCGGCCCGGAAGGAATTCCCCAACGGGTTCCTTGTCACGCCCGCCGATCGAAGGCAGGCTGGTCCCCGATGCGCCTCGCCGGAACTGTCTTCACCGTGCTTGCCCTGCTCGCCGTCCAAGCGCCCTGGGTGGTGTGCGCGTGCGAGGACGGCGGCGTCACACCGCAGCTGCTCGGCCTCTTCGGCGACGAGATGCTCTGCGAGTGCAGTTCGGCCCACGACCATGACCATGACCACGACGGGCATGTGCATCACGACGCCAAGTGCGTGCATCATCACGCCCATGTGCATCATTCGCACGATGACGACGAGGACCACGGCCCCGCCGGGCACGTCGCGTTCCGCCTGCCGATGGGCACCATGCCCGCGGGCGCTGCCCTCGAGGCCGCCCAGATCACCTTCGCGCCGCTCGCACTCCTCACGGAGACGTTCGAGACGGTGCTCCTCGATCGAGTTGCCTTCGCCCTCGACGATCGACCGCCGGGAGACCCGGTCGCACCCTCGGTGCGCACCGAGCGCCTACTCCTCTGAACCGAGACGGTTTCCGTCTTTGGTTTGACCCCGGTTCCGTTCGCTCGAGGAGCATCTCGTGTCCACATCCGCCCCCCGCTGGGGCATCCTCCCGCTAGCGCTCTGCGTGCTGCTGCCCGCGTGCGCGCGGCCGCCGCGCCAGCAACCGCTCGATCCCGACGCCGTCCTGGCCTCGGTCCGCGCGGAGCGTGAGGAAGCCCCCACCCCCGAAGGTCGTCCCCTGACCCTGGCCGAGGCCACGGCACTCCTGCGCCGCGCCAACCCCTCGATCCGGGAAGCGCGCGCCACCTGGCAGATCGCCGAGGCCCTCGCGCAGACCAAGACGCCGATGCCGAACCCGACGATCGCGCTCGGGCCGCTGTTCTTCGGTGGTGGCAACCTGCTCGACATGGCGACCACCGGCTTCGCGGCCGCCGTCGGCTGGGCGATGCCGACCAAGAACCCGCCGCGGCTCAACGACACGGTCAACCGGGTCCGCGCGGACGCCGCCTTCACCCGCGCGCTCGCCACGGAGCGCAGCGCGTACCTCGGCCTGCGTGCCGCCATGGCCGAGGCCCTCCTCGGCCAGCGCGAACAGGAAGTCGTGTCCGCCATCGGCGACGCGACGAAGGCCGCCACACGCGTCGGCCGTGACCTGGCGGAGGCCGGCCAGCGCACGGCGCTGGATGTCCGGCTCCTCGAACTCGAGGTCGCCCAGAATCGTGCCACGATGATCGCCGTCCGCGGTCGGGCGCGGCGCTCGCAGCACGAGGTCGCTGCCATGCTGGGTCGCCGCCCGAGCAGCGTGAACCTCGCAGGTGGAGACCTTCCGGCGCTGGCCCTGGAACTGCCCGAGGTGGCCGCCGTCGAGAAGGCCGCCATCGCCGGCCACCCGCGCCTCGCCGTCCTGCGTGCCGAGTACATCCTCGCCGAGAAGCTCCTGCGACAGCAGGCCGCGCGCGCCAACCCCGGCATCACCTTCGGCGCCGGCTTCGAGCGTG
>JARGNS010000187.1:0-633 GCA_029213105.1 Planctomycetota bacterium | reverse complement strand
AAGCTCCGAGGTCCTCAGGCGACTCTAGCGGCGATCCGCGACGCGGTCCGCGCGCGCTATCGCGCCACGCTGCAGCGCATCCTCGGCGAGGTGGCCACGGCCTACACGCGCCTCGAGGCCCACCTCGACGTGCTCCAGACGATGGACTCCGAGGTCAAGCCGGCCACGGACGCGGCCGTCTCGGCCGCGCGCGCGGGCCTCGACGCAGGCACCGTCGACGCCCTCAGCCTCCTGACGACACTGCGCTCCGCCGCACTCGTCGCCGTGGAGCGCTTCGAAGCGCGCCGCGGCGTGTTCGAAGCCTGGGCGGGCCTGGAAGAGGCCGCCGGCATTCCGCTCCTGACGTGGCCCGACGCCACCGAATCTGCTCCGCACGCTGACAGCGCGGCTCCCGCCGCCGGGGAGGACGAGTAATGGCTCGCGCACTTGGAACGATCCTGCTCTGCCTGATCCTGACGACCCTCGGCGCCGCCGGCGGCTGGTACGCCGCCGCGCGCGGCGCAAGCGCCGCCGCTCCCGCGGAGCCGGAAGACGGCGAGATGGAGGAGCCCACGGGCCTCTCGCCGCAGGCGCTCAAGAATCTCGGCGTCCGCGTGGCCCCGGTCAAGTTGGCGACGTTCGTCCGCACCGTCG
>JARGNS010000186.1:5981-7285 GCA_029213105.1 Planctomycetota bacterium | reverse complement strand
AGGGCGCGGGCCGTCTCGCGCAGATCGCGCGGACGTGGATCGGCCGGGTCGACGGTGATCCACTCGTCGAACACGCGCTCCGCCTGCTCGTATTGGGCGCGCGCCATGTACTCGCCGGCTTCCCCCGAGAGGGTCTGGACGCGGTCCTGGCGGTTGGCCCGCACACCCCACCAGGCCCCGAGGGCGCCCAGGCCGACCACGACCAGCGCGGCCAGGGCGGTGGTGCGGGCGGGGTGGCGGCGGGCCCATCCCGAGAAACGACGCCAGGTGCCGGGGGGGCGTGCCGAGATCGGCTCTTCCCGCAGCCAGTGGCTGAGGTCGGCCGCCAGCCGGCGGCAGTCCGCGTAGCGATCCTTGGGGTTCTTCTCGAGGCACTTGAGGCAGATCGTCTCGAGGTCGCGGTCGACGCGCGAGTCGAGACGCGAGGGCGCGATGGGCTCTTCGTTGCCGATCATGCGCGCGAGCGTGGGCAGGTCCCCCGTCGGGAACGGCATGGTGCCGGTCAGGCACTCGTACAGCAGGACGCCGAGGGCCCATTGATCGGAGTGCGGGCCGACCCCGTCGGCCTCGCCGCGGTACTGCTCGGGCGCCATGTAGCCGGGGGTGCCGATGAGCATGCCGGACTCGGAGAGCTTGGTCGCCGTGCGATCGGCGGCCAGGCCGAAGTCGGCCAGGAGGGGACGGTCCACCAGGGGGTGGCCGCCGCCCTCCGGACGCCGCCGGATCCACGAGCGCCGCATGCGGCGGCTGGGGGTGTCGTTCTCGGTCTCGGGCGCCTCGGCTTGCAGGAGCATCACGTTGCCGGGCTTCACGTCGCGGTGCGTGACGCCGGATTGATGCGCGGCGTGCAGGGCCAGGGCCAGCTCGCGCGCCACGCGCACGGCGCGAGCGGTGCCGATGCGTCCATGGCGTGTGTGCTCGAGGATGTCCTCGAGCGTCTCCCCCGGGACGAACTGCATGGCGAACCACAGGCGCCCGTCGGACTCGCCCGTCGAGAGGATCGGCACGATGTTCGGGTGCTTGAGGCGCGCCGTGGCGCGGACCTCGCGGGCGAAGCGCAGGCGGGCGTCCTCGTCCCCGCCGTAGCCGTGGCGCAGGACCTTCAGCGCGACATCGCGGCCCAGGGCGACCTCGTGCGCGAGGTACACGACACCCATGGCCCCCCGCCCGAGCTCGCGCTCGATCGTGAATCCGGGAATCTGTACATGGCTGTCCGCGCCCACGGGGGGCGAGTCTATCCGCGGGCGGGCTACTTGGGCTTGAAGGTGATGAAGCGGTAGTCGACAACCAGGGTCAGGCAGGCC
>JARGNS010000186.1:4635-5971 GCA_029213105.1 Planctomycetota bacterium | reverse complement strand
CATACGCGCGTCCCCCTTCGCGACCCCAGACGCCGACCGGGTCCCAGGAGCCGGCATGCAGGCAGGGGTCACCGGTCGTGATCTGCGAGCCGGTCAGGGCCCGGTCGCGGGCGTCACGCCACGCCGTCCAGATCGTGCCGCCGAAGGGCAGGGCCGCGCGCGTGCCCCAGAGCCAATAGGCCAGATCGATGCTGCCGTCCTTCGGGTTCCAGGTGGGCGGTCGGGCCAGGAGCAGCTGCATGCCGCGCCGCAGCAGCGGATCCTTGTGGGGATCGGCGCCGAGCAGCAGGCGCGTGCTGAGCCCGGCGGCGGTCGTCGCCTCCGTGCGCGCCGAGGGGAACGCCGCCAGGCGCTTGGCGGGACGGGACGAGGGACCGCCGCGCTGGATGTAGCCGATGCGGCCCGTGGCCGGGTCGGTCATCCGGTCGAGCCAGCGCTGCACCCCTGCGGCCATGTTGCTGTCGAGCACCAGGGGGGCCGGCTTGCCGCGGTCCAGCGCACGCTGGTTCGCCCGGCGTGCTTGGTCGATCACGCGGACCATCCACGCCGTGACCGAGGTGTCGTTGTCGCCGGGCTTGATGCCGTAGCGCCAGGCCAGCTGGGGGTTGCGGCACGTGGCGATGTAGTCGAGCGCGCGTTGGGCCGAGCCCTTGAAGAGGGGCGAGCCCGTGCGGCGGTAGGCACTCACCATCGCCAGGGCTGCCGTGGCGTGGTGGTAGACGTACTGGGGCGTGGTCCGCGGGCCGAAGCAGCCCTCGGGATCCTGCACGTTCTTGAGGTAGCGCAGGCCGCGCCCGACGACCTTGGCGTAGGGGTGCTTGCCGCGGTTCGTGTACCCCGCCGCGAGGAAGGCCGACACGGCGAGCCCGCTGATGCCGACGTCGTGGATGGCGAGGCCGGCCCCGGTGGCCTTCGGCGAGCCTGCCGGGCGCGGCTCGCCGTCGCACGTGGCGCCGAACGCGGCCGCCGTCCATCCACCGCTCGGGGTCTGCCCGCGGCTTCCCAGCTGCCGTTGGGGGACTGATGGGCCGCGAGCCAGCGCAGTCCCGCCCGGACGGCGCGGCGGCGGCGGTGGTCCATGTCCGTGACCTTGTCGGCGATCGGGGCGTCACGGATCCCGCCCTCGGGTCGGGGCGGGTCCTTCAGCTCGGAGAGGTCGGGCGGCGCGAGCTCGGGTCGCTCGTCAAACAACACGACGTCCTCGTGGAAGATCAGCCCCGCGCGCGGATTGCGTTCGTCGAACGCCGGCGCGCCGAGCGTGCGCTCGATCCGGCCGAGCTGGAGCATGTCGTGCGTCGGGGCGTCCTGGCCGAGGCGCTCCTTGCCGAGCTTCACG
>JARGNS010000186.1:1656-4625 GCA_029213105.1 Planctomycetota bacterium | reverse complement strand
GGCGTGGCCGGGGATGGCCTTGAGGTCGCGGATGTGCGCGGCCATCGCCTCCGGGTCGGACCAGATCGCGCCGCGCAGGGGGGGCGCGGCGCCCTCGAACATGATGTTCGTGGCGCCGGCGGTGATCATGGCGTCCAGCAACTGGAGGATGTAGCCGTGGGGCACCTTGCCGCCGTGGGGCGGGGGTGCCGCCAGCTCCCACAGGGCGGCCTGGCGCTCGGCGAGCGGTACCTTGCGCAGCGCCGCGAACAGCGCGCGCGGATCACTCGGCTCGCGCTCCGCGAAGAAGGTCTTCACCTTGATCTTCGGCGGAGGCGGCGTGGTCAAGATGGGGCCGCTGCGATCCTTGGGCAGACGCACCGCGACCGTGCCCTCGGCCCCGTCGCTGGCGGCGCGCACGCCGAAGTAGAGCTTGTGGATCTTCACCGCCGGGTGGGCGCAGGTCTGCATGATCCACTGCACGAAGGCCCATGGGGTCGACGCGTCGATGTCGAGCAGCACGGCAAGCTTGCAGGAACCGTCCTCCTCGCGCGTCGCGTCCGGCGCCGCGCGCCGCGCGAGCACCGCGCGCAGGGCCTCCATGCTCAACTTCGTCGTGTCGTCGCCCACGTGCACGTAGGCGGCCTGCGTGACGCTGATCAGGATGGTCTGGTCCTTCGGCGGCTCGACGCCGACCGTGCCGATGCGTGGCAGCTGCAGATCGAAGCCGCGCCGGCGGTTGATGCGCGAGCGCAGGCCGGTGGCATCCAGGCGCCAGCGTGTGCCGACGCGCACGACACGGACGTGCGAGCGGCGGAAGGCGATCTCGGTGACCTGCCAGCGTCCCGCCCGATCCCGTGCGGCTTGCCAGTGGGCGAAGCCCTTGAAGATGTGGTCCTTGCCGAACTCGATCGTGCCGCGTGCCCGCGCCCCGTCACTGGTGACGGTGAGTACGCGCACCAGCTCGCGGTGCAGCACGTTGGCCGTGGCGTGTTTCGGGCGCGAGCCCGGCTGCATGGGGTCCAGGGGATGGATCGCGGCGATGAACTCCGCCGGCGTTGCGTGCTCGAGCCAGCGGAAGTCCTGGGCCTCGAGCTCGCCGCCCTCGGCCAGGGCGAGGATGGCGGCCGTGAGCGGCGCGTCGGAGCCCTGGGTGTACACGACCTTGCGGGCCGTCTTGCGGTCGATCGCGATCAGGGTGCGCATGTACGCGGGGGAGATCTGCGCCGCCTCCTGCAGCAGCCGGAGGGCCTCCCCCTCTTGCAGCGGCGGGGAGGCTTCGTCCTTCGCCCAGGTCGGCAGGGCCAGGAGCGCCAGGACGAACATCGTCGTCAGCATCCGCATGACGTCACCTCCGGCTTGCCAGCATACCCAGCCCGCGCACCGGGCGAGCCCAGGTCGAGGGATGGGGCGCGCGCGTGGGCTGGCGCCGGGGGCCTTCGCCGTGCGCTAGGCCCGCACCTGCAACTCGTAGAGGCGGCGGTAGAGGCCGGCGGCGGCGAGCAACTCCTCGTGCGTGCCCTGCTCGGCGATCTCGCCCCGACGCATCACGAGGATGTTGTCGGCTGTCTTGATCGTGGAGAGGCGGTGGGCGACGACGATGGTCGTGCGGTCCGCGCGCAGGGCATCGAGGGCCTGCTGGATGAGCTTCTCGGTGGCCGTGTCGATGGAGGAGGTCGCCTCGTCGAGGACGAGGATCGCGGGGTCGTGCACGAGCGCGCGCGCAAAGGCCAGCAACTGCCGCTCGCCTGCGGAGAAGTTGGCCCCGCGTTCTTCGACGGGGGCGTCCAGTCCGGCGGGCAGTCGCGCGAGGATGCCGTCCGCGTGGACGGTGGCCATGGCCGCTTCGACCTGCTCGCGGGTGATCGACTCGTCGAACAGCCGCACGTTGTCGAGCACGCTGCCGCGGAAGAGGAACACATCCTGGAGCACGATGGCGATCCGGCTTCGCAGGGCGCGGCGCGCGTAGGCGCGGACGTCGACCTCGTCGACGAGGACCGCGCCGCTCTGGACGTCGTAGAAGCGGCTGATCAGGTTGAGGATGCTCGACTTGCCCGCGCCCGTGGGGCCGACGAGGGCGAGGGTGGAGCCGGCCGGCACGGAGAACGAGACGCGGTGGAGAACCGGCTCGTCCTCCTTGTAGCCGAAGCCCACGTTGTCGAAGCGCACGGCACCGCGGACCTCCTCGGCACCCTTGGCGTCCGGCGCGTCGAGGATCTCCGGCGGCGTGTCGAGGACGTCGAAGAGTCGCTCGCCCGAGACCTGGGCCTGCAGCATCATGTTCAGGTTCTCGGCGAGCGTGCGGATGGGCTCGAAGAACAGGTTGATGAGCAGATAGAACTGGAAGAACTCGCCGTACGAGAACGTGCCCGCCCCGATCCCTGCGGCGCCGAAGTGCACGACGAGTGTCACGGCGAGGGCGGCGAGCCCCTGCACGGTCGGGAAGAACAGCGCGAAGTTGCGCACCGTCGCCAGGTGCGCGTTGCAGAGCTCCGAGGCGTGCTCGCCGTAGCGTGCCCGCGCGTGCTCGCGACGCTGGAAGAGCCGCGTGACCTCCATGCCGATGATCGCCTCGGTCGCGAAGGCGTTCGTGGCCGACACCTGCGTGCGCACGTGACCGAAGTCGCGTCGACTGCGGCGCGAGAACACCACACCCGCGATCACGAGGAACGGCAGGACGGCGACGACGTAGACGGCGAGCTCGGCGTTCACGACGAAGAGCGCGACGAGGATCAGCAGCAGCTTGAGGATGTCGTGGAACACCGCGGCCACGCCCGAGGAGAAGAACTCCTCGACCGCCTCGACATCGCCGGTCACGCGGGTGGTCAGCATGCCGACCGGCATCCGGTCGAAGTAGCGCATGCCTTGGCGCTGGATGTGCTCGAACACCTCGAGGCGCAGGATCATGCCGATCAGGCGACCGGCCTTCACGGAGACGATGGCGCGGGCGGCTCGCAGTCCCGCGCCGGCCATGAGGATCACCAGGGCGG
>JARGNS010000186.1:0-1646 GCA_029213105.1 Planctomycetota bacterium | reverse complement strand
CCGCCGTCGCCCCCGGGGATGGGGCCGTCCCCCGCGCCCCTGCCCCCCTCCCCCAACAGGAGGTCGACGCCGGCCCCTCCGATCATGGTCAACACGCTGAGTGCGACCAGGCCGGGGCGGCGGCCGACATAGGCGAGCAGGCGCGGAAGCGGGTGACGGCGGGCGCTCATGCGAGCCCCTCCAGCTCGGCTTCGATGCGCTGCTCGGCGTACGTCTCGGCGTACCAGCCGTCGGCGGCGACGAGCTCGTCGTGCGTGCCGGACTCCACGACGCGACCCCCGTCGAGGACGACGATCCGATCCGCGTGGCGGACGGTGGAGAGCCGGTGGGCGACGACGATCGCCGTGCGGCGGCGCATCTCCGTGCGCAGGCCCTCGAGGATGCGTGCTTCGGTGTGCGTGTCGACGGCGGAGAGGCAGTCGTCCAGCACGAGGATCGGGGCTTCGCGCAAGAGGGCCCGGGCGATCGTCACGCGCTGCTTCTGTCCGCCGGAGAGCTGCAGACCGCGCTCGCCCACGACCGTCTCCAGCCCCCGGGGCAGGGTGGCGAGGTCCTCACCCAGCCCTGCGAGCTCCAGGGCCCGCTGGGCCCGGGCGGGCGCGAGCTCGTCTTCGACGGCGTAGGCCAGATTGGTCTCGATGGTCGTGGAGAAGAGGAAGGCGTCCTGCGGCACCACCGCGTAGGCCTGCCGGAGGTCGTCGAGGGGCATGCCGGTGATGTCGTGCCCATCGAGGGTGATGCTGCCGGCCGGCGGCTCGTACGTGCGCGTGAGCAGTGAGAGCAACGTGCTCTTGCCCGCGCCGACGGGGCCGACCAGGCCCAGCGTGGAGCCGGGAGCGACCGTGAAGCTGACGTCGCTCAGCGCATCGCGCGCGGCGCCCGCGTGGCGGAAGGTGAGCCCTGTCACCGCGATGGCACCATGGGCCTGCTCGAGGGTCTCCTTGGCACGGGATGACCCGGCGTGTTCCGTGGGCTGATCGAAGATGGCGTCGATGCGCTCCATGGCCGCGGCCGAGCGCTGGAACGCCGAGACGACCCAGCCGACGCTGATCATGGGCCAGATGAGCATGCTCACGTAGAGCATGAAGGTCGCGAGGTAGCCGAGGTCCAACGCGCCGGACATGACCTGGCTGCCGCCGTACCAGAGCACGACGATCTGCGCGCCGCCCCCGAGCACGTGGAGGCCGCCGGTGAGCAAGGCGCGCGTCTGCGCGAGCCCGAGGGTCTCGCGTACGAGGCCCGCGTTCTCGCCTTCGAAGGCCGCGATCTCGACGGGCTCCTTCGCGTAGGCGCGCACGACCCGCGCGCCGGCGAAGCTCTCCTGGGCGCGGGCGCTGAGGGCACCGCCTCGCTCCTGGACGGCCCGCGTGCGCTGCATGATGCGCGGGCCGAGCACGCGCACGACGAGCATGATCGCGAGGAGCGGCCCCAGCGCGGCGACGGTCAGTGCCCCCGAGAGATCGACCATGCTGACCACGGCCGTGGGGAAGAGCACGAGGGTGCTTGCGACGTACATCAGGCCCGGCCCGAGGGAGAACCGCACGGCTTCCACGTCACTCGTGAGGCGCGCGATCAGGTCACCCGTGCGATTGCTGTCGAAGAAGCGCGCGGGCAGGCGCTGGACGTGTCCGAAGAGATCGTTCTGC
>JARGNS010000185.1 GCA_029213105.1 Planctomycetota bacterium | reverse complement strand
CGGGCTCGGGCTCCGCCGTGCCCTCCTCCTTGCGCTCGGCCGCGGCCGTGGCGGCGGCCGCCTGGGCCTGCGCTTCCGCCGCCGCGACGACGCGCGGCTTGTCGAAGGCGTAGCGCACGTACTTCTGGCTACCGGCGGGGAGCGTGATCAGCGCCTCCATCGGGACCAGCGCCTTGCCATCGGGCTCCGCCTTGCCATCGGGCTCCGCCGTGCCGGGCGTCGCCAGGCTGATCTCGCCATCGGTCGTGATGTCCTCGAAGCGCGTGCAGCCCTTCACCCGCGAGCGCAGGATGAGCGCGGCACCGCCGCGGGCACGCTGCACGGCGAAGCGCCGGATGAGCACGGGCCGGCCGTCGGCCTCGGTCTCGAAGCTCGGGGTCTCACGCACCTTGAGCCGGGCCCCGGCCCCGCTCACCTCCCAGTGCAGGGTGACGACGCCGTCCTCGATGCGGTAGCCACGGAAGCGCGTCGTCGTGGGCTGCGGCGTCCCGCCGCGGCGGATGAACCAGACCGCCTCGGCGCCGTCGTGGATGTAGTCCGCGCCGCGCGCGGTCGGCTGCGGCCCATGCACGGTCGTGTACACGGCGCCGTCGAACTTCACATCCCCGGTCCAGGCCCGGTAGAGCCCGCAGTGGGTCGCGTCGTAGGCCAGCCACATGTCCTCGTGCAGGGGCACGGTGATCATGCGCGCGCGCTGGTCGAGCACGGAGCGGAAGACCTTCATGGGACTCGCCGGCACGGCGCCACTCGGGTCGTCGTCCTCGGCATGCACCCACGTCGGGCAGACCAGGATCAGCAGGGCGAGCAGGGGCACGAGGGCGCGTCGAGGCATCGAGGTCTCCCGGGGGACCGGGATTCTAGCGACGGAGCCCTCGTCGCGGGGGCCCGACTAGATGCGGCGCAGCTTCCGACGGCGAGGACGCGACGGGGGCCGCGTGCGGCGATCCCCGAACAGCTCGACCATCTCGATGCCGAGCATCCACTCGTGGCCGTCCTCGGAGAACTCCATCTCCTCGCGGACCTTGCCTTCCTTGACCCAGCCCTGGATGACGAGGAGGTCGAACGGACCCGCGACGTGCTTGCGTTGTTGGCGGATGTAGTACTGCAGGGGAGCTCCTTTCCGGGCGGACCCGGTGCGCGGAGTGATCCCTGCCCTACTGCAAGCCGCCTGCCGAACCCGGCGGGGCGTCGCTTCGGTCGACTTGGGCCGCACGGGGCGTCCTGGGGCCGGACCGCGTGGCGAAGTGGAAGGCGCACCTTACAGACCGGCCTTACACGCGGCCCTCGCGCGCACGCGCGGCACGCCTAGGCTGTGTCTGAAAACACTCCGTCGCGAGCCGGGGGAGGCCGAAGCGAGCCGTAGCCACGACGAAGAAGTGCCCCGGAGGCGTGCTCCTGCACGTTGAGGAGACACTTCGCCGTTGGGGCACGGGTCGCGAGAGGATCGCCCGGCGCAGCAGGAGGGCTTTTCAGACAAGCCCTAGTCGGGCAGCCCCCAGAGGACCCAGGCCGCCCAGTAGTCGGGGTGCTTCCACGCCGGGTGCTTGCCGGACTCGCCGAGGGCGCGGATGTGTGCCTGGGCCTGGCGCAGGGCCGTGGCCGCCGAGACGCCACCCGCCCCGTCCTTCCACGTCCGGTAGAAGTGCTTCATCAGCTCGGCCGTCGCCTCGTCCTCGACCTTCCAGAGCGAGCAGAGGACGCGTGGTGCACCGGCCTGCATGAAGGCCCGCATGAGCCCCGCCAGCCCCTCGCCGCGGATGATCTTGCCGCGCCCCGTCTCGCAAGCCGAGAGGGTGACGAGATCCGCGGGGATGGAGAGGTTGAAGATCTCGCGGGCGGTGAGGAAGCCATCGTTCTCGGCGTCCGCCGTGAGCGCGAGCGAGGGCTGCGTCCGACCAGCGGGGTCGACGAGCCCGTGGCAGGCGAAGTGGATGGCGCGCCAGCGATGGCCGTCCGCGATGCGCTCGAAGAAGCGCGTCTCCGTGGCCTGCTTGCCCAGCAGGTGATCCTTGGGGTCCTTGGCGATGGCCTTGATCTCGTCCGCCGACTCGTAGAGCGGAGGCAGGTCGCTCCCCTCCCGGTTGCCGTAGATCGGGTTGCCGATCCCGAGGATCCGGCTGCCGGCCTGGGTGGCCGTGGCCTTGAGGAGCGCGAACGTGGAGGCGGACGGAAGCAGCGCGACATCCCGGGTCTTGTCGAGCAGACCGAAGGGCACGAGCGGGAGGCTGTCCCCCGGCGAGATGAGCAGCCGCGTGGCACCCTTGCGATCGATGCCCCGGAAGACGAGCTTCGCCAGGGCGGCCTCCTTGCCGGCGACCACGCCATCGCCCTCGGGCTTCATGAGGGCTTCCAGCGCGCCCTGGACGGCCTGCGCCGAGGCGACGTCCACGATGGTCGGCTGGCCCTTCTTGGCGATGCGCACCGCGATCAGGCGCTCCTCGGCCTTGCCATCGACATGCCGTTCGACGGTGCCGTAGATCAGGAGGACATCCGCCGGAGCGAGCTCCTTCTGGACGTCCGTCCACGCGACGAGCTGGTCCGCGTCGATGGCCGCCGCGCCGCGGACCTCACGACGGATGGTGCGCAAGACGTCGCGTAGCGCCACCTGGGCGGCGCGCAACTCCTTGCGCGCGGCACGGATCTTCGCGGGGCTGCGGCGGCGCTTGGCGCGCTTCAGGCTGGCCCGGCCGGCGGCGGTCGCCGCGCGGGCCTTGGCTTCGGCGGCCTGCAGTTCCTCGGAGAGCTCGACGCCGCGCATGGAATCCGCGCCGTCGAGCATCGACGTCAGGGTGGACGCGCGGGCGCGCTCCATGAAGCGGTAGAGATCCGCGGGCGACTGGCTCGAGAGCGCGGCCTTGGCCCCCACGGCGTAGAGCTCGGTGATGAACGCACTGCGCAAGGCGGCGTCCTCGCCCTCGGCCAGGTCGAGGGCGTACTTGCTGACCAACGCCAGACCGCTGTCGGCATGGGCCATGGCGCCCGCATCGTCGTTCTCACGGTAGAGGACCTGGGCCAGGGCCAGCTCCGCCGACGCCTCGATTTCAGGATCCTCACTCTTGCGTGCCTCGCCGAGCGCCTCCAGCAGGGCCTGCCGCCCGCCGGTCCGGTCGCCCCCCCAATAGCGAGCCCGCGCCATGCCAAGCTGGGCGTGGAGGCCTAGGGACGTGTCCCCGGTGGCCGTCGCGCCATCCGCCACGGCCTGCCAATGCTCGCGCGACTCCTTGTAGCGCTCGAGGTCGAAGCAGACGAAGGCGAGGATTCTCCGTGCGAGGACAACGCCAACAGGGTTCCCTGCGCGTTCCTGAAGGGCGACCAGCCGCTGCAGGGTGGTACGCGCCTCCGCAAGTCGACCAGCCTGATAGAGGAAGAAGGCCTGGGCACGAGCAACATCACCCTGCCCCCTCAGATGCTTGATGGCTTCGAACGAGGCTACAGCCTCTGCCAGCAGGATCTCCGCACGATCGTGCTCGCCGAGGCGCACAAGCAACACCGCCAGTTCCAGCTGGAGCATCGCCCGCAGCTCCGTGAGATCGTGACCGGCAGTTTCGCGCAAGGCCTGCTCGAGCAGCGAGAGGCTCTTGCCAAGCTTGCCCCGCGCCCGCCACCATCCGGCCCGCTCGAGGGATGCGTAGCCGACGAGTTCGAGGTCTCCCTGCATCTCGGCCAAGGCCACCGCCTCAACGAGCGGCGCGTCGGCGCCATCGAGATCGCCCATGTCCATGTAGATACGTGCCATCACGAGCAGGGCGCGTGCCAACGCCGCGCGCCCGCATTGCTTCCGCACGGCAGCGACCATCTCGGTCGCCATCGTCACGGCGGCGGACAACTCGCCGCGTGCCCGCAGCAGCTCCGTGATCCGCCGGCGCACGTCCGCAGCCTCGGCCGCGAGGTTCAGGCCGTCGTAGATGCGCAGGGCCTCGTCGTAAGCCGCGCGCGCCTTGGCGAAGGCTCCGTCGAGGCGATGGCGCTCTCCGGCGAGCAAGGCACTGAAGGCCGCGACCTTGAACTGCAGCCAGCGGTCCTGCGCAGCCTCGGCCCGGCGGGCGGCCTCCTGCTGTTTCTCCCCGGCCTCCTCGAGGTCACCCTGCCTCTCCGCCAGGGCCGCGCAGCCCAGCAGGCGGTCGATGAGGCTGCTCACCAGGCGCCCGGGCTTGGCATGGAAGCGCCGCGGCAGGCCCTCGACGCTCGGCGCACGCAGGACGCCCGCGGCCTCGCAGTTGAGGCGGTAGGCCTCGGCGAGGCGTCCCCGGCGGCCCAACACATCGGCCCGCAGGCCCAGGGCCTTGGCCCGGTACTCGCTGTCCTTGGCCTTGGCCAGCAGCGGCGTCGCCAGGTCAAGGCGCACGAGCACCGCGTCGTCCTGCTCAAGTGCCTCCAGCGCCACCGCCACGCGGTAGTGGGCGCGGCCTTGGCCCGCGGTCGAGCCCAGCGCGACCTCCATCGCCAGGTGCTGCTGGAACAACGCCTTCATGGCCGGCGCCCGGGGCTTCTCGTTCACGAACCAGAGCATGCGCCCGGCCCCCTCGTAGGCCTCGGACGCCCGCCGAGACCAGCCCAGGGTCTCCGCGGCCTCGCCCGCCGTGCGGTAGAGGTCGGCGGCCTCCAGCCGCAACCTGCGCGCGCTGGCCGTGTCATCGAACGCGAGCTCGTCACGCGCACGCGCCGCCAGCCACGCGGCTTCGACCACGTGAAGGCCCGTCCCCGGCGCCAGGCCCTCGAGGGCGGCGACGACATCCTTCCAAGCCGCGCGGCCGGAGTCGGCGTGGGCCTTCGTGAGAGCGGCAAGGGTCGCCGCCGGGGCGCGCGAGGCCTCGACCGCGGCGGCCAGGCCCGCCCCCCCCGGGGCCTTGCCGGCGGCGGCACGCGCCCGGGCGACCTTGGATTCCCCGGCCCGCAGCAGCTCGGCCGCCACGAGCCAGGCGTCCGGCTCGGGGGCGGTCACCAGGGCGCGCAGGCCCTTGGGGTCATCCGCCGCCTTGCGCGCGGCATCCGCCGCAGGCTTCACGGGGGGCGGCTCCGCGCCCAGGGCAGGCGCCAGCCCGAAGGCACACAGCAGGAGGGCCGCAGCGAGACAGCGGATCATGGACCGGCCCCCCCACACACGCTCCCCCGAGCGGGGCCCAGTATCGGGAGCGAGGGAGGGCCGTGTCCAGCAGTCCGTTGCGCCGGGCCGCTAGCGCCGGCGCCAGCGCGACCAGCTGCGACGCTTCTTCTTGCTGCGCTTGTGCTTGCGGACCGTCTTCTTGGCCTTCTTGTACTTCGCCGGCGCCTTGCGGCTCTTGCCTGAGCTCTTGCCGCTGCTCTTGCCCGAGCTCTTGCCGCTGCTCTTGCCCGACTTCTTCGGCGGGTAGCACCGCGGCTGGCACGTGGGCGGCTGCGGTGCCGGCGGCACCTCGAAGCCCGTGCAGTCCGCCCAGGCGTCGCGGCTCAGGGTGCTCAGCACGCGGTAGGTGCCGAAGCGCCCGCCGGGCCGGGTCGTGTCGCAGACAAAGCGCAGACGATCGTACGGCGGCCGTTGAGCTTCAGGTCGAGGCGCCGCGGGTCGGAGCCGAAGGAGCCGTCGGCGAACGCGCCGACGGCCGCCGTCATGCGCAGACGCACGGTCGCCCAGCCACTGCCCGTGGCCATGCGGACATCCTCGATGGAGAGGACGCCATCCATGCCCTGGACGGTCCCCGGGAAGGCCCCGCCGGCGTAGGCCAGGCTCACGGTGTCCATGACGCCGGCACGAGTGGTGCAGCCGTCGTAGAGCGTGCTCGAGACGTCGATCGTCGCCGGCGCCGCGCCCACCCAGAGGTCCGCCTCCATGACGACCTCGTGCAGGGGGCCGCGCAGGCAGCTGTCGGCGTCGCAGACGGTGCCGTTGCCACCGTTGCCGTTGCCGTTGCCGTTGCCGCCGCCATCCACGATCTGGATGGCCACGTTCTCGACGGCGTCCGTGCCGCCCACGATCGCGGTCGGGACCGTCACGGCCGCATCACTGCCCGCGGGCGTGACCTCGACCGTGTAGCCGCCGTCAGGCAGGTTGGCGAAGTCGTACTTGCCGTCACCGTCCGTCACATCCGTCGCGCCGGCCACGGGCTGCCCCATGCCGTCGAGCAGGCGCACGCTGGCGCCGGCGATGGCGGTTTCCTCGCCATCCTGCACGCCGTCGTAGGGCGTCTTGTCGCCGAAGACGACGCCCGTGATGCTGCCGAACTTGGTGCCGACGTTGATGAACTGCGAGTCATAGAAGACGGTCGTATCCGCGCCCGGGGCGCTGTCGTCGGGATCGAGCTTCGCGTTGATCGAGACCGGGTCGCTGTAGGCCTCCCCGGCGGTCAGCTTCCACTGGATCTGCACGAACGGGGCGGCCCAGCGCGTCGGGTCCGTGTTCGGCACCGCCACGGGCACGAGCTTGGGCGTGTTGAACTGGAAGCCGAACTCGCCCGTCCGCGTCTCGTACGTGGTGCTGCCGGCGGGCGTATTCACGGTCAGCTGCACGAAGGCGAGGGGGACGTTCTCGTCGGTCTCCTGGTAGCCGCCGTCCTGGGCCCCGACGTCGCGGTAGAGGACACCGAAGACGAAGTCCTCGTCCTGGGGCACCGTGGGGT
Source organism: Planctomycetota bacterium (assembly GCA_029213105.1). Taxonomy (GTDB): domain Bacteria; phylum Planctomycetota; class PLA2; order PLA2; family JAEUHO01; genus JAHEIK01. Next base: position 731 of record JARGNS010000185.1, on the reverse strand, counting down.
CATCCTCGGGGCTGCTGCGGCTGGCCGGGAAGTCGCTCTTGTGGCGCTCCGTGATCGGCTGCGTCGTCGACATGGGGCCGGAGGAGGGCTTGCCCTCGTCGCGCGGCATGCCCAGGGAGTCCGGGCCGCTCTGGCTGACCGGCATGGCCGGCTGCGGATTGGCCGGCGGGGGCGTGTTCGTCGGATCCCGGGCGGGATCGTAGTTCATCGTCTGGTAGACGGTCTTGACGACGAGCGGGTAGCTCTCGGGCGGGAGGGGATCCCCCGGAATCCGCACCGTGTTGAGCGTGAGGAGACGGATCTCGACGTTCTCGTTCAGCGGCTGGTCGGGGAAGGAGTACTCCCCGGCGGCATTCGTGAACACGGAGTCCAGGATGAAGCCCGGCTGGCCGAGCTCCCTGTTCTTGTCCACGAGGAACACCTGGACGTTCTCCAGGGGGGCATCGACCCCCGGCTGGAACAACGGCGACTGGTCCTTGTTCTCGTAGACCCGACCAAAGAACTCATCAGCCTGGGCCGCGGCAGCGGTCGCCAACAGCAGGCAGAACAGGCCCGCAAGCCCCAACGTGGTGCGCAACACCTTCATCTCGATCCCTCCGGTCCGGCAGCGCCCCTACACGCTGGCCGGATTGGCAAACTCACCCAAGCAGCTTGTGGAAAGGCCCGCACCAATGCACGGCCATGCCACGAAACAGTGTCTCACTTTGACCACATGGCGCCACCAGCACGGG